>NZ_JBHVBO010000058.1:0-20906 GCF_042668085.1 Isoptericola sp. NPDC057391
GCACCCGGGTGGGTGCGGCGCCGTCGTGCCGTGGCCGTCCGAGGGACGACGCCGGGGCTACTTGCCCTGGTTCGCGACCGCGGCGATGGCGTCCTTCGCGGCCTCCGGGTCGAGGTAGGTGCCGCCCGGGTTGGTGGGCTGCAGCGTCTCCTCGTCGAGCTCGTAGACCAGCGGGATGCCGGTGGGGATGTTCAGCCCGGCGATCGTCTGGTCGTCGACGCCGTCGAGGTGCTTGACGATGGCGCGCAGCGAGTTGCCGTGCGCGGCGACGAGGACCGTCTTGCCGGCCTTGAGGTCCGGCACGATCTCGCCGTCCCAGTACGGCAGGGCGCGCTCGAGCACCTGCTTGAGCGCCTCGGAGCGCGGGATCGGCTCGCCGGCGTAGCGCACGTCCGAGTCCTGCGAGTACTCCGAGCCCAGCTCGATCTCGGGCGGCGGCACGTCGTAGGAGCGGCGCCAGAGCATGAACTGCTCCTCGCCGTACTGGTCGCGCACCTGCTTCTTGTCCTTGCCCTGCAGGTCGCCGTAGTGGCGCTCGTTGAGGCGCCAGTGACGCTTGACCGGGATCCAGTGGCGGTCGGCGGCGTCGAGCGCCAGGTTCGCCGTGTTGATGGCGCGGCGCAGCAGCGACGTGTGCACGACGTCGGGGGTGACGCCGGACTCCTTGAGCAGCTCGCCACCCCGCTTCGCCTCCGCGGTGCCCTTCTCCGACAGCGGCACGTCCACCCAGCCGGTGAAGAGGTTCTTCGCGTTCCACTCGCTCTCGCCGTGGCGGAGCAGCACGAGGGTGTAGGTCATGGGGTCCATCCTGCCTGCTGCCCGGCGCCGGCCGCACCGCGGGCCGGATCCCGGACTCACGTCGTCCGGATCGGGCGGCCGGATCAGGAGTCCGCGCGCTCCAGCACGAAGACGGGGATCTCCCGGTCGGTCCTGCGCTGGTAGTCGGCGTAGTCCGGGTACGCGGCGACGGACCGCTCCCACCACAGCGCCTTCTCGTCGCCGGTGACCTCGCGCGCGACGTACTCGTGCTTCTCCGGCCCGTCCTGCAGCTCCACCCGCGGGTTCGCCAGCACGTTGTAGTACCAGACCGGGTGCTTCGGGGCGCCGCCCAGCGACGCGACGACGGCGTAGGTGCCCTCGTGCGCCACGCGCATCAGCGGCGTCTTGCGGAGCGCGCCGGTCTTCGCGCCGACGGTCGTGAGGATGACGACGGGCATCCCGCGCATCGTCGTGCCCTTGGTGCCGCCCGAGCTCTCGTACTGCTCGACCTGCTTGGCGGCGTGGGCGGACGGGCTGGCGACGTACTCTCCGGTGATCGGCATGCCACGTGCAATCCCGTGCCCGGACGATCCATTCCCGGGCCGCCGGGCGGCGTGGTGCTACCTCGCCGCGCGGGCGCGGTGCACCTTGGCGGCCTGCGCGTACACGTCGAGCATGGCGGCGGCCGCGCGGTCCCAGCTGAACCGCACGCTGGCGCGGCGGGCGCCGGCGGCCAGGCGGGCGCGGCGCGCGTCGTCGGCGAGGAGGTCGCCGAGCTCGCGCGCCCAGGTCCACGGGCTATGGTCGGGCACGAGGACGCCGGACGCGCCGTCGACGACGACGGTCTGCAGCCCGCCCACGGCGGCCGCGACGACGGGGGTGCCCGCCGCCTGCGCCTCGGCGGCCACCAGGCCGAACGACTCGTTGTGCGAGGGCACCGCGACGACGTCCGCCGCGCGCAGGTAGTCGACCAGCTCCTCGCGCGGCACCGGCGGCCGCACGTCGAGGTGGTCGGTGACACCCACCTGGTGGGCCAGCGCCTCGAGCTCGCGCACCGCGGTCGCGCGGCCGCTGGCGCCGCCCAGCACGACGAGCGTCGGCACGCGCGACCCTCCGCCGTCGCACCACGCCTCGGGCTCGGTGGCGTCGCCGGAGCTGGCGTGGTCGGCCAGCACGCCGAGCGCGCGCACCAGCACGTCCGGGCCCTTGAGGAGCTGGACCCGGCCGGCGAACAGCACGACCTTCCGGTCGGTGGGCAGGCCGAGCCGCTCGCGCAGGGCGCGGCGCGCGGCGTCGGCGTCCTGCCCGGGGGCCGGTTCGAGCGGGCGGAAGACGTCGAGGTCGACGCCGGGCGCCACGACGTGCACGCGGTCCGGGTCGGCGCGGTACTCCTGCTCGAGGTCGCGGGCCTCCTCGCGGGTGGAGGCGACGAGGCCGTCGGCGGCCTCGACCACCTGCTCCTCTCCCACGACCCGGCCCACGGGCTCCGGGGTGTCCCCGGGGGCCAGCGCCGCGTTCTTCACGCGCGCCATGGTGTGCATGGTGTGCACGAGCGGCACGTCCCACCGCTCGGCGGCGAGCCAGCCCACCTGCCCCGACAGCCAGTAGTGGCTGTGCACGACGTCGTACCAGTGCGGCGGGCGGTGCGCCTCGGCGCGCAGCACGCCCGCGGTGAAGGCGCAGAGCTGGCCGGGCAGGTCGTTCTTGTCCAGCCCCTCGTACGGGCCGGCGGCCACGTGCACCACGCGGATGCCGGGCTCCACGTCGACCCATCGCGGCTGCGCGGACGCCGTCGCGCGCGTGAAGATCTCGATCTCCGCCCCCCGGCGGGCCAGGGCACGGGCCAGCTCCATGACGTAGACGTTCATGCCGCCCGCGTCACCGGTGCCGGGCTGGTCGAGGGGCGACGTGTGCACCGACAGCATCGCCACCCGCGGGCCGGGCCGCGCGCCGTCGCCGGGGGCGGTCATCAGGACTCCAGCACGCAGGCGGGTGGCGTCGGGAGCGCGTACCGCGCCACCACCTCGCCCGTGCCCGTCTCCGGGTCGACGCGGACCGTCGCGAGCTCGCTGCGGCCCTGCAGCGCGACGACGACGCGCTCGGCGGGGCCGGTGACGTCGGACGTGAGGACGGCGTGGTGGCGGGGCCACGCCCCGTCGCCCAGCGGGACGTCGGCGAGGTGCTCGAGGACCGGCGCGCCGCCGTCGGGCAGGCCGACCCGGAGCACGGCGAGCACGTCCGCCCCCCGAAGGCCGACGTGCAGGCGCGTGCCGTCCGCGCTGAGCGTGACGTGCGCGGGGAAGTCGCGGCCCGCCTCGGCGACCGGGGACACCGTCACGGCCGCCGCGGCCGTCCATCCGGCGCCGTCGCGCACCAGCACGTGCGCGCGGGCGTCGAGCTCGCCGACGACGACGAGCGAGCCGTCCGGCAGCGTGACGAGGTGACGCGGCCCGGTGCCCGGCGGCAGGACGGCGGCGACGTCCGCCGCGGCGCCCGCGTCCGCGCCGACGGCCGGGTACCGCCGCACGACGTCGGCGCCGAGGTCGCACACCAGCACGTCGTCGCCGGCGCTCGCGACGAAGTGCGCGTGCGGGCCGGCCTGCCGCTCGACGACGGGCCCGCTGCCCACGCCGGGGTGCGCGACGACGCCCTCGGCGGCGAGGTCGCCCGTGCCCGGGTCGACGTCCACGGAGGCGGCGACGCCGTCGCCGTAGTTGGCGACCCAGACGGTGTCCGCGAGGGCCAGCACGTGGCACGGTTCGTCGCCCCCGGAGGCGAGCGAGCCCGACGGCGCGAGCCGCGCGCCGTCGTCGCCGTCCTCCACGCGGAACGCCGTGACCGTGCCGGCGGGCGTCTCCCCCACCGCGTAGAGCGTGCGCCCGCCCGGGTGCAGCGCCAGGAACGAGGGCGACGTGGCGGCCACCGCGGGCACGGCCGACTCCACGGCGCCGTCCGGGCCCAGCGCGACCCGCCAGATGCTCTCGCCGCTGCCCGGGCCGCCGCCCGGCTGCGGGTAGGTGCCGACCCAGAGCTGCGCGCGCGCGTCCCGTTCCGTCATGGCCTCAGCCTATGACCGCGGGCCTCCGACCCCGAACGCGCACGACCCCCGACCGGAGCCCGGCCGGGGGTCGTGCGGGATGCTCACGCAGCCGTCAGTGGGCGGCCTCGTAGGCCTCGAGGACGGAGCTGGGGATGCGGCCCCGGTCGCTCACCTTGTGGCCGTTCTCGCGGGCCCACTCGCGGATCTTGGCGAGCTGCGCCCGGTCGGTGCCGGTGCGACGGGAGGCGCTCCGCGTGCCGCCGCCGAGCCGCGTCGTGGTCTTGCGACCGTGGCCGATCCAGGTGGCGAGCGCGTCCCGGAGCTCGGCCGCGTGCTTGGCCGTGAGGTCGATCTCGTACGAGACACCGTCGAGCGCGAAGGTGACGGTCTCGTCGGCGTCGCCCCCGTCGATATCGTCGATCAGGACGATCTGCTGCTTCTGAACCACGTGAATTCCCCTCGGTCACGGTATTCGGACAGAAGTGAGAATGCCCCTCGCCTCACCCGATTGTCAATCCGAATCTCCGCCGCGGGAATCGTGCGCCAGAATTCAGCGCGATTCCGTTTCCGCCGCCGCGGCCGCGGCGGCCGCCTCTTCCGCGTCCATCCTCTCGAGCGCAATCCGCTCGTTCCGGTCCGCGTGCAGGATCTTGCGCATCGCGAGCCAGAACAGCAGGCCGACGCCGACCGACGGGGCGAGCCCGCTCATGATCGCGAGAAATGTGTCCATGGGATGACTTCCGTTCAGGCCGTCGGCTTGACGAGCGGGAAAAGGATGGTCTCGCGGATTCCGAGGCCGGTGAGCGCCATGAGGAGCCGGTCGACGCCCATGCCCATGCCGCCCGACGGCGGCATCGCGTGCTCCATCGCGGTGAGGAAGTCCTCGTCGAGCGCCATCGCCTCGTCGTCGCCCGCGGCGGCGAGACGCGCCTGGTCCTCGAACCGCTGCCGCTGCACGACGGGGTCCACGAGCTCGGAGTATCCCGTGGCCAGCTCGAAGCCGCGCACGTACAGGTCCCACTTCTCCACGACGCCGGGGACGGTGCGGTGGGCGCGCACCAGCGGCGACGTCTCGACCGGGAAGTCGCGCACGAACGTCGGCGCGTAGAGGTCGTCGCCCACGTGGTGCTCCCACAGCTCCTCGACGAGCTTGCCGTGGTTCGCCTTCTTCGGGTCCACCGAGATCTCGGCCTTCTCGGCGAGGGCCAGAAGGTGCTCGACGGTCGTCTCCGGCGTGATCTCCTCGCCGATAGCCTCCGAGAGGGAGCCGTACATCGTGATCTGCGCCCATTCGCCGCCGAGGTCGTACTCCTCGCCGTCCGGAAGGGTCACCGTCGTGGTGCCGAGAACGTCGAGCGCGGACTTCTGCACGAGATCCTGGGTGAGAGCGCCGATCGTGTTGTAGTCGCCGTACGCCTCGTAGGCCTCGAGCATCGCGAACTCCGGCGAGTGCGTCGAGTCCGCGCCCTCGTTACGGAAGTTGCGGTTGATCTCGAAGACCTTCTCGATACCGCCGACGACCGCGCGCTTGAGGAAGAGCTCCGGCGCGATCCGCAGGTACAGGTCGATGTCGTACGCGTTCATGTGCGTGCGGTACGGGCGGGCGGAGGCGCCGGACGCGATGGTCTGCAGCATCGGCGTCTCGATCTCGAGGAACCCGCGGTCGTGGAAGTTGTCGCGCATGGAGCGGACGACGCCGGCGCGCGTGCGGACCATCTCGCGCGCCGCGGGCCGCGCGATGAGGTCGACGTACCGCTGGCGGACCCGCGCCTCCTCCGAGAGGTCCTTGTGCAGCACCGGCAGCGGGCGCAGGGCCTTCGCCGCCAGCGCCCAGGTGTCGGCGAACACGCTCAGCTCGCCGCGCCGGGAGGAGCCCACCCGGCCGTGCACGAACAGGTGGTCGCCCAGGTCGACGTCGGTCTTGAACGACGCCAGCGCGTCCTCGCCGACCTCCTTGAGGCTGAGCATCGCCTGCAGGCGTCGCCCCTCGCCGTCCTGCAGCGTGACGAAGCACAGCTTGCCCGTGTTGCGCAGGAACACGACCCGGCCGGCCACGCCGACGACGTCGTCCGTCTCCTCGCCCGCCTCGAGGTGCTCGTAGCCCGCGCGCACCTGCGCGATCGAGTGCGTGACGGGCAGGCTCACCGGATAGGGCTCCACACCCTGCTCCAGCAGCCGGTCGCGCTTCTCCCGGCGCACGCGCATCTGCTCCGGGAGGTCGTCGGCGGGCACGGCGGGGTCAGGGTTCTGCGCGGAGGTCACCCGTCGATTCTACGGGCGACGCACGTCACACCCGCCCGACGAGGTCGGACGCCGTCACGAACAACCCCGGTGGCCTCGCTCACGGCCGGAGGTCGAGCGCGAGGTCGAGGATCGGGGCGGAGTGCGTCAGCGCGCCCACGGACAGGAAGTCGACGCCGGTGCCGGCGACCTCGCGGGCGCGGTCGAGGGTGAGGTTGCCGGTGGCCTCGAGCTCGACGCGCGCGGGCACGCCGTCGCGCCCCTGCCGCGCGCGGACCGCGGCGACGGTCGCGGCGAGGACCGGCGTGGGCATGTTGTCGAGCAGCAGGAAGTCCGCGCCGGCGTCGAGCGCCTCCATCGCCTGGGCGGTCGTGTCGGCCTCGACCTGCACCAGCACGTCCGGGAAGGCGCGGCGGACGGCGTCGATCGCGCCGCGCACCGAGCCGGCGGCCACGACGTGGTTGTCCTTGACCATCGCGACGTCGTGCAGGCCCATGCGCTTGTTGGTGCCGCCGCCCGCGCGGACCGCGTACTTCTCCAGCGCGCGCAGGCCCGGCGTCGTCTTGCGGGTGTCGAGCACCTGCGCGCCCGTGCCGGCGAGCTCCCGCGACCAGGCCGCCGTCGCCGTCGCGACGCCCGACGCGCGCGAGGCGAGGTTGAGCAGCGTCCGCTCCGCGACGAGCAGCACCTGTACCGGTCCGGCGAGGGCCGCGAGCACCTGCCCCGGGGTGACGACGTCGCCGTCCTGCGCGTGGAACGTCACGGTCGGGGCCGGGAGCCCGAGGCGGCCGGCGACCTGCCGCAGCACCTCCGCCACGACGACGAGCCCCGCGACCGTGCCCGCCGACCGGGCCACCAGGTCCGCGGTGCCCGTGACCGACGCCGGCACCGTGGCCTGCGTCGTGACGTCGCGGCCGGGCGCCGCGCCGAGGTCCTCGTCCAGCGCGGTCTCCACGACGCGGGCGACCCACGCGGCGTCCAGCCCGGGCTCGACGGCGGACGGCTGGTCGTGCACGGGCAGGTCACGCGAGAGGTCGCGGTGCAGGTCGGTCACGCTGCGCAACGCTACCTCGCGCCGTCGCGCCCGTCCGCCGAGGTAGTTCGAGCCCTGCCGAGGTAGTGGTCTGGTCCACTACCTCGCGGAGATCTGAACTACCTCGGCACGATCCGGACTACCTCGGGGTGGTTCGAACTACCTCGGCAGGGCTCGAACTACCTCGGCACGATCCGGACTACCTCGCGGGCGCGGGCGCTGCCTCGCGGAGGGTGCCGTCGTCGTCGAGGGCGAGGGTGACGCGGCGCTGCCAGGTGGGGTCGGGGGCGGGGAAGTCCGTGCGGAAGTGCCCGCCGCGCGACTCCTCGCGCAGCCGGGCGGCGTGCACCAGCGCGCTGGCGACCTGGTGCACGGTGGTCGTCTCCCACTCGGCGACCTGCGGGTCGGCGACGACGTCGGTCGCGCGGTGGGCGTCCGTCCGGATGCCCGCCAGCGCCTGCGCGGCGCGGTCCAACGACCCGGCCGACCGCACGGGCCCCGCGCCGTCCGACGTCGCGCGCTGCACGCGCGAGCGGGCCGCCGCCGCGACGAGCGCCGCTCCGCCGGGGCGCTCCTCGGGCTGGGGGGCCCGGCGCGGCCCGCCGTCCTCGACCTGCCGCACGACGTCGCGCGCGGCGCGGTGCGCGAAGACCAGGCCCTCGAGCAGCGAGTTGGACGCGAGCCGGTTGGCGCCGTGCACGCCCGTGCACGCCACCTCCCCGACCGCGTACAGGCCGGGCACCGAGGTGCGCCCGTGGGGGTCGGTCACGACGCCGCCCGAGTGGTAGTGCTGCGCCGGCGCGACCGGCACGGGCTCCTCGGTCCAGTCGATGCCCTGGTCCCGCAGGCGGGCGGTGATCGTCGGGAAGCGGCGGCGCAGGAAGGCGGCGCCCAGGTGCCGGGCGTCGAGGAGCACGTGGTCGGCGGACGTCGCGGCCATCCGTCGCACGATGGCGTGCGCGACGACGTCCCGCGGCGCCAGCTCGGCCAGCTCGTGCTCGGCCGGCATGAAGCGGGCCCCGTCGACGTCGAGCAGCAGCGCGCCCTCGCCGCGCACCGCCTCGCTGATGAGCGGCAGCTGCCCCTTGGCGCCCATGCCCTGCCACAGGACGGTGGGGTGGAACTGGACGAACTCCAGGTCGCCCACGGCCGCGCCCGCCCGCAGCGCGGCGGCGATGCCGTCCCCGGTCGCGCCGGGCGGGTTGGTCGACGAGCGGAACACCTGCCCGATGCCACCCGTCGCGAGCACCACGACCGGCGCCAGCGCGGCGCCCACGCCGTCGCGGCTGCCCGCGCCGCGCACGTGCAGCGTGACCCCGGCGACGGGACGGTGCCCGTCCGCGCCCGGGGCGCCGGTGAGGACGTCGAGCACGAGCGCGTGCTCGAGCACCTCGATGCCCGGGTCGTCGCGCACCGCCTCGATCTGCGCGATCAACGCGCGGGAGATCTCGGCCCCCGTCGCGTCGCCGCCGGCGTGCGCGATGCGGTCGGCGCGGTGCCCGCCCTCGCGGGTGAGGGCGATGCCGCCGTCCGGGCCGACGTCGAACGACGTGCCGCGGGCCACGAGCTCGCGCACGCGGTCCGGACCCTCGGTGACGAGGACGCGCACGGCCTCCGGGTCGCTCAGTCCGCCGCCGGCGGTCAGCGTGTCCGCGAGGTGGGCGTCGGGCGTGTCGTCGGGGTGCAGGGCCGCGGCGATGCCGCCCTGCGCCCACACCGTCGAGCCGGACGACAGCGCGCCCTTGGTCACCAGCAGCACCCGCGGCACGCGCGAGCGCAGCTCCAGCGCCGCGGTGAGCCCGGCGATGCCGGTGCCGACGACGATCGCGTCGGCGGCCGTGGTCCAGCCGGGGGCGGGGGCGGCGAGGGCGCGGGCGAGCCGCGGCCCGCTCACCGGGCCGTCACCGCGCCGTCCGCGCCGCCGTCGGGGGTGGTGCGCCCGGCCCTCACCGGACGGCCGCGAAGGGCACGCCGCTGGACTCCAGGCCGAAGCCGTCGGGCACCTGGCCCGGGTCGTCGTCGAGCTCGACGATGCGGTTCTCCGGGTCGACGAACACGACCGCCGGCGAGTAGGTCCGCGCGTCGGCGTCCGACATCGTGCCGTACGCGATGACGATGACGGTGTCCCCGGGGTGCACGAGGTGCGCGGCCGCGCCGTTGATGCTCACCTGGCGGCCGCCGCGCTCGCCCGGGATGACGTAGGTCGTGAGGCGGGCGCCGTTGGTGACGTCCACCACGTCGACCTGCTGCCCCGGGTAGAGGTCGGCCGCGTCGAGGAGGTCGGCGTCGATGGTGATCGAGCCGACGTAGTGCAGGTCCGCCTGCGTCACCGTGGCGCGATGGATCTTGCCGATCATCATCGGCCGCTGCAGGGAGGCGGGGCGGTTCGCGTGCTCAGTCACTGGCGTTCTCCTGTGGATCCGCGCCGGCGGCGGGGCTGCCGGCCAGGTCCACGGCCTGGTTGTCGATCAGTCGGGTGGCGCCCGTACGCGCCGCCACGAGGAGGAGGGCGGGGCCGCGGAAGTCCGCGGGCACCGGGTCCACGGTAGTCGGGTCGACGAGTGCGAGGTAATCCACCTCAACGCCGGCCTCCCCGTCCAGGATTCCCGATGCCGCTAGGACGACCGCCTCCGGACCCTCGCCGGCCGCGTCCGCGCCCGCCCGCAGCGCGCGGGACAGGGCCAGGGCCGAGGCGCGCTCGTCGTCCGACAGGTAGGCGTTGCGCGACGACAGCGCGAGCCCGTCGGCGTCGCGCACGATCGGCACGCCGAGCACCTCGACGTCCACGTCCAGGTCGCGCACCATGCGGCGCACGGCCAGCAGCTGCTGGGCGTCCTTCTCCCCGAACAGGGCCACGTCGGGGCGCGTCAGGTGCATGAGCTTGAGCACCACCGTGAGCACGCCGTCGAGGTGGCCGGGGCGCGACTCGCCCTCGAGCACCTCGCCGATCCGGCCCGCCGACACCCGCACGATCGGGTCGCCGTCGGGGTAGACGACGTCGGGCGTGGGCGCGAAGACGAGGTCCGCGCCGACGCTCGCCAGCTTCGCGACGTCGCCGTCCAGGTCGCGCGGGTAGCGGTCCAGGTCCTCCCCCGCCCCGAACTGCAGCGGGTTGACGAAGATCGTCACGATGACCTGGCCGGTGGGGCCGGCGGCCTCGCGGGCCTTCCGCACCAGCTGCAGGTGCCCCTCGTGCAGGGCGCCCATCGTCATGACGACGGCCCGCCGGTCCGTCGGCTCCGGGCCGGACAGCGTCCACGCCCCCAGCGCGTCGTGCAGCTCCGCCCGGGAGCTCACGACGGCGGGCTCGTGCGGGGTGGTGGTCATCGGGGCTCCTGCGGGTCGTCGGGGTGGGCCGCGGGCGGCGGCGCGAGGGCGTCGAGCAGCTCGCGGGCCGCGCGGTCGTCGATGCGGTGGGCGGCGAGCGCGCGGCTCGTCGCGCCGCGGGCCAGCTCGGTGTACGACGCCGGCACGTCGGTGGCGCCGGTCGCGGCTGCCAGCGCGCGCAGGGCGTCGAGGTGCGTGCGTACGGTGCCGACGTCGCCGCGCGACACCGGACCGGTGAGGGCCGTGACCGCCCCGGCGCCGTCGGCCACGTCCGCGGCGCGCGTCGCGCCGTCGAGCGCGGCGGACAGGAGCGGCGCGAGCGCCCGTCCCGGCTGCTCGACGCCGGCGGCCGCGAGCGCCTGGGCGGCCTGCGCCACCAGCACCACGAGGTGGTTCGCGCCGTGCGCGAGGGCGGCGTGGTAGAGCCCGCGGGACTCCTCCGCGACGATCACCGGCTCCCCGCCGACCTCGACGACGAGCGCCTGCCCGATCGGCTGCACGGCCGCCGGCGCCGTGACCGCGAACGTGCAGCCCTCGAGCCGGTGCAGGTCGAGCGACGTGCCCGTGAACGTCATCGCCGGGTGCAGCGCCACCGGGATGGCGCCGGCATTCCGCGCCGGGTCGAGCACGGCCACGCCGTACCGGCCCGACGTGTGCACGACGAGCTGCCCGGGCTGCCACGCGCCGAGCGCCGCCAGACCGCTCACGACCTCCGCGAGCGCGTCGTCGGGCACCGCGAGCAGCACCATCTCGGCGCGCTCCACGACGTCGGGCACCTCGAGGTGCGGGACGCCCGGCAGGAGCGTCGCGATACGCTCCCGCGACTCCTCGCTGACGCCGCTCGCACCGACCAGGGTGTGGCCCGCCGCGCGCAGCGCGCTGCCCAGCACGGCGCCCACCCGGCCGGCGCCGACGACGCCGACCCCGAGGCGGCCGGGCCGCGCGGACGGCGGCCCGGCCGCGGGGGCCGGGCGGCCGTCGTCGGGCACGCTCACCCTCGCCCCTCCATCTGCCCCTCCATCCAGCGCTCGGGCCGTGCGTGCGCGCGGGCGGCGCGGGCGCGGGCGGACTGCTCGCCGAGCAGGCGCGCGGCCTCGTCCTCGGCGAGGTGGTGGACCGCCGGGCTGATCGGGCCGGGCGTCGAGTGCAGCACGAACGACGCGAGCCCGCGGCGGCGCTGCCACGGCCCCTGCTCGATCCCGAGGGACTGGGTGCGCTCGTGCGGCACCACCTCGAGCGTGCGCACGAAGCGGCCCCCGCGCGCCAGCAGCGCGCGGCCCGTGACCGCGTAGCCGTTGCGGCGCCAGCTCCACGGGTCGAGCAGGCGGGCGCTCCGGGGGCTGGTCACGAACCAGCGGTCCGTGCAGGCGTCGCCGGTGAGGGCCTCGTCGAGCAGCGCCAGCGTGTCGTCGGGGTTCTCGACCTCGAGGTCGGGAAGCACGAGCCACAGTGCCGTGAGCGCCTCCTCGCGCGGGCCGACCGGGAGGAGCACGTGCTGCTGCTCCCCCTGCTGCTGGCCCTCGCCGCCGCCGTAGCCGGCCACGTTGACCTTGACGCGCCACCAGTCCGGACCGCGCCACAGCGGGCCCTGCGTGAGCGAGACCGCCTGCACGCGGCCCGGCGGGATCGTCTGCGCGCGCGTCTCCAGCAGGCCGTGGCGCAGCCGGATGCCGTCCGGCGACAGCGCGGCCCGGAAGCCGAACTCCCCCGCGAACCGCTGGAAGATGTAGCCGCCGACGCCGAGGATCGCGGGTAGCGCCGAGAACAGGATGCTCACCTCGCGGGTGACGGCGACCGCCACCCCGACGCCGATCAGCACCAGGACCCCGAGCCACACCCCCGGCATCCGCAGCAGCGACTGGAGCAGGCGCACCGCCGGCACCTCGTACACCTGGCGCTCCGGTGCCTCGGGGGCGGCGTCGTCCGACACGTCGTCCGGCACGTGGACCGCGCCGGTGGGCGGCCCGTCCGACAGGTCCGCGGGCGCCGCCGGGTCGTCGGACGCAGGATGCACCTCGGCGGGCTGCGTGGCCGACCGGTCGGTGCGGCGGGCGGCCTTGACCCCCGCCGCGCGGGCGAGCAGGTCCGCGCGCAGGCGCTGCGCGTCCGCCTCCTTGAGGAAGCCGATGGCCACGCCCGAGTCGGAGCCGCCCGCCACCTCCAGCCGCAGCTCCGCCAGCCCGAACAGCCGCGCGAGCAGCGGCTGCCGCACGTCGATCGCCTGCAGCCGGTCGAGGCGGGCGTGCCGCTGCTGGCGGAACAGGATGCCCTTGCGCAGCCGCACGGCGTCGTCGTCCACCGCGTACGCCGTCATGCGCCACGCCAACGCCGCGTAGCCGAAGATGATCGCGACGAGCAGCACCAGCCCGAGGAGCACCACCCACCACAGGCTGCGGATCGAGTCGACCGCCCGGACCGCGTTCGACACGTCGTCGAGCACCTGCTGGCCGCCGATGACGAGGATCGCCACCACCGCCGCCCAGCCGCGCACGAACGGCGTGACCGGGTGCACGCGGCGCCACTCCTGCTCCTGGCTCGACGGCGCGCTGTCGGGCGCCTCGACCGGTGCGACGCCCGGCTGGTGCGTCGGCTCGGGGCTGCGCCCCGGGGTCGGCTCGCTCACAGGCCCGCCAGCCTCGCCTCGCCGCGCGCGGTGAGGCGGTCGCGCAGGCGCTCGGCCTCGTCGGGCACGAGGCCGGGGATGTCGGCGTCCGTGCTGGCCGACGCGGTGTGCAGCTGCACCTTCGCGATGCCGAGCTTGCGGTCCAGCGGGCCCGCCTCCACGTCCACGTACTGCATGCGCCCGTAGGGCACGACGACGAGGGTGCGGAACATGATGCCCTTGCGGATGAGCAGGTCGTCGTCGCGCTCCGCGTACCCGATCGCACGCACCTGGCGCGGCACGAGCAGGAGCGCCCACACCAGCAGCGCGGCCGGCACCCCGGCGAGCAGCCAGAACCACGGCGAGACGAGGAGGGCGAGGACCACGCCCGCGACGATCGGCACGGCCAGGGTCACGGCCGTCGAGATGAGTCGCGCCGGGACGAGCCGCGGCGACACGCGCTGCCACGCGACGCCGGGCGGGTCGAAGGGACCGGACTGCCGCGTGGTCGACGGGTCGGCGCCCGCGGGGATGCTGGTCATGGGGCCCATCCTTCCATCCGGCCCGCCGCCGGCCACATCGTCCGACCGGACCTTCCGCGCCGCGCCGCGTCCGTCCTCCGGACGATGCCCCTCATGACCGCTCATGACGACGCGGGGCACGACGACGGCCGTCACGACGGCAGGGGGTCCGCGTGCTCCTCGGTGTCCCCGCCGTCGGCGTCGTCGGACGGCGGCAGCTGGCAGAACTTCTCCACGACCAGCCCCACCACGCACAGCACCACCGCGCAGGCCGCCGCGATGCCGGCGGCGACCGCCTGGTCACGGCTCGGCTCGATCTGCATCCGGTCCAGGACGATCAGCACGCTCGCGACGTACCGCCCGGCGAGGAGCGCGCCGGTCAGCGCCCCCGCCTTGGCCAGCACGAACGTGCGGGCCGCGCGCAGCGGGTCGAGGTCCGGGCGGTCGCCCTTCTGGTACGCGCGCACCGCCCAGCCCATCCAGAAGATGACGCCCGCCAGCGCGAGGATCGCGACGTCCTCCACCCACGCGACGGTGGGCAGGTAGATCCCGCGCGACTCGAGCAGCCGGAGCAGCCCGGCGCCGCCGACGGCCACCGCGGCGGCGACGGCGACGAGCAGGCGGACGGAGGTGCGGCGCATCTCAGCGGCCGTCCTCCCCGGGCCGCTCCTGGGGTGCGGCCTGTCCGGGGTGCGCCTCCGGCAGCGGGGCGAACGGGTCCGGGAAGGCCGGCAGGTCGGCGACGGGCGCGGGGGCCGGCGGCACCGGCTCGTGCCGCGGGGCCGGCGGGGCAAACGACGACGTGGCCGCCGGGGCCGGCGGGGCGAACGACGACGTGGCCGGCGGCGCCGGCGGGCCGGACGGGGGCTCGGACGGGTCGGCGGGCGCGGGGAACGGGCTCGCCGGGGCCGGGGGCACCGGCGCGTGCGAGCTCGGCTCCGGCGCGTCGTCACCGGGACCTGCGTGCGGAGGCGCGGACGCCGGCGCGGGCGACCCGACGGGCGCGAACGGCCGCGGCAGGACCGGCTGGTCCGGGTCGGGCCCGAACGGGTCGGGGACCACGGCGCGCGCCTCCGGTGCGGGCGGGTCCTCGCGGCGCGGCTCGACGACGTGCGGCTCGACGACGTGCGGCTCGACGACCGGCGGCTCGGACGACGGGGGCACCGGCACGTACGGCTCGGGCGCGTACGGCTCCGGCGCGTACTGCTCCACGACCGGGCTGCCGCCCGACGCGGGCTCGGCGGGCGCGGCGTACGTCTCCGGCGCGTAGGTGTCCGGGGCGTAGGCCTCCGGGGTGTACGCCTCGGGAGCGTGCGACGCCTGGGCGTCGTCGGCGGGCTCCTGGACGGGCTGGCCGGCGGGCTCCGCCGGCGCGGACTGCGGCACCGGGGTGGACGGCGCCGCGTCGGCGGCCGCCGCGGAGACCTGGCCCGTGCTCTGGGTCGGCCCGGTCAGCCAGTCGAGGGCGAGCCAGCGGATCCCGGCGCGGTCGGGGGCGGTCACCGCGAGCTGGCCGACGGGGCCGCCGCCGGGGCCGCCGAGCAGCGCGTCCGGCGCCACCTCGGCCCACGGCACGAGCACGAAGGCCCGCTCCTTGGCGCGCGGGTGCGGGAGCTCGAGGTCGGGGGCGGTCACGACGAGCGAGCCGTACTGCACGATGTCGACGTCGAGGGTGCGCGGCCCCCAGCGCTCCTCGCGGACGCGGCCGTGCTGGGCCTCCACCTGCTGCGTGCTGCGCAGCAGGTCGCGCGGCGACAGCGTGGTGCGCACGACGAGCACGGCGTTGAGATAGTCCGGCTGCTCGGGCCCGCCGACGGCGGCGGTGCGCGCGAGCGGCGAGACCTCCATGACCTGCACGCCCGGCAGGCGGTCCACGTCCGTCACGGCCTGGCGCAGCGTCACCTGCGCGTCCCCGAGGTTCGCCCCGAGGGCCAGCACGGCGTCGACCGGCTCGGCGGGGGTGACGTCCAGCGGGTCCGCGGGAGGCGGCGCGGGCGCCTCGGCGGGCGCGGCGGGCTCGACCGGCGCCGCGGCGACGGGGGCCGGCGGGACGGGCGCGTGCACCTCGGCGCCCTCGACGGGCGGGACGGGCGCGACCGGCGGGACGGGCACCGCGACTTCCTCCGGCTCGGCCACCGGAGCGGCGTCGACCACGGGCGGCCGCGCACGGTCGCGGCGCACGACGATCGCGACGTCGTCGAACGGGACCGGGATCGGCGCCTGCGGCTTGTGCACACGCACGTCGACGGCTTGCACGGCCTCGTGGCTCAGCACCACGGCGGCGATCCGCTCGGCGACGGTCTCCACGAGGTCGGCCGGGGAGCCCGCGAGGACGTCGTGCACGTCCTGGGCGACGTCGGCGTAGCTCACGGTCCGCCCGAGGTCGTCGGACGAGGCGGCGGCCCGGGTGTCCAGGTGCAGCACGACGTCGGCGCTGAAGACCTGGCCGTCGGCGCGCTCGTGCGCGAGCACCCCGTGGTGCCCCGTCGCCGTGACGCCGGCGAGGCGGATCTGGTCGAGCGGCTGTCCGTCCGGTCCCGGTACGGCTGCGGCGAACGTCACGAGGGGGCCTCCTCATCAGCGGCGGTTCCTGCTCCGCCCACGGCGTCGGTGCGGTGCGCCGGTGCGGTCATCCCGGCATCCTCCATGTCGCGGGACGCGGACGTCCAGGCGTCCGCGACCCGGACGGCGTCGGCGCTGGCGCGCACGGCGTGCACCCGCACCGCCCACGCGCCGGCGGCGGCGGACAGCGCGGAGATCGCGGCGGTGGCGTCGTCGCGCTCGAGCGGCGGCGCGGGCTCGTCGGCGGGCAGGCCGCGCGTGCCCTCGAGCAGGTGCCCCAGGAAGCGCTTGCGCGACGCGCCCACGAGCACCGGACGGCCGAGGGAGTGCAGGGCGTCCAGGTGCGCGAGGATCGGCCAGTTCAGCACCCCGGCCTTGGAGAAGCCCAGACCCGGGTCGAGCACGAGCTGCTCGGGGTCCACGCCCACCGCGACCAGCGAGTCCATCCGCGCCGCGAGCTCGTCACGCACCTCAGTGACGACGTCGTCGTACACCTCGAGGCTGTCCATGACGTCCGCGTGGCCGCGCCAGTGCATCGCGACGTACGCCACGCCCGTCTCTGCCACGACGTGCCCCATGCGGGGGTCCGCGTAGCTGCCGGAGACGTCGTTGACGATGCGGGCGCCCGCCCCGACGGCGGCCTCGGCGACCGACGCCCGCGTCGTGTCCACGGACACGACGGCGCCGTGCGCCGCGAGCCGCTCGATGACGGGGACCACGCGGCGCAGCTCCTCCGCCTCGTCCACGCGGGCGGAGCCCGGCCGGGTCGACTCGCCGCCCACGTCCAGGATCTCCGCGCCCTCGGCCAGCAGGTCGAGTCCGTGCTGCACGCCCGCGTCGGCGTCGAACCAGCGGCCGCCGTCGGAGAACGAGTCGGGCGTGATGTTCACGACGCCCATGACGAGGCAGCGGCCCACCCCGGAGAGCTCCGGCAGCCCGGCGACCACCGCGTCGCGCGGGTGCGCCGTCATGCCCGGGTCACCGTCCCGTGATGAGGCTCATGGCCTCGGCCCGCGTGGACGCGTTCTGCATGATGCCGCGCACCGCCGACGTGACGGTCCGCGAGCCGGGCTTGCGCACCCCGCGCATCGACATGCACAGGTGCTCGCACTCCACGACCACGAGCACCCCGCGCGGCTCGAGGATGCGCACCAGCGCGTCCGCGACCTGCGTCGTCAGGCGCTCCTGGACCTGCGGGCGGCGGGCGTACACCTCGACGAGGCGCGCCAGCTTCGACAGGCCGGTGATCCGGCCGTCCGTGTTGGGGATGTAGCCGACGTGCGCGACGCCGTGGAACGGCACCAGGTGGTGCTCGCACGTCGAGTACACCTCGATGTCGCGCACCAGCACCATCTCCTCGTGCCCGAGGTCGAAGGTGGTGGTCAGCACGTCCTCGGGCTCCTGCCGGAGCCCCGCGAAGATCTCGCGGTAGGCGCGCGCCACGCGGGCCGGCGTCTCCTTGAGACCCTCGCGGTCCGGGTCCTCGCCGACCGCGAGCAACAGCTCGCGGACGGCCCGCTCCGCGCGGTCGGAGTCGTACGGCGGCACGTCGACGGCAGCCCGCATGCCCAGGTCCGTCACCGGGTCGGTCACCGGTTGTCCCCCGCCGCCGGCGGCTCGCTGTCGGTGCCGATGCCCGGGCCGGCCTCCTGCAGGTCGCTCTCGTTGCCCACGATGGCGGCCTCGTCCTGCGGCACGACGGCCTGGCCGTTGCCGTGGGACGCGTCGCGCTCGGCGTCCGTCATGATCGGGCCGCGCGTGTGCACGGTGCGCTGCTCGCTGGACAGCCACACGTCGCGCGGCTCGCGCTTGACGACGGGGGCGAAGACCTCGGCGAGCTCCGCCTGGTTGAGCGTCTCCTTCTCCAGCAGGCGCAGCACCAGGTCGTCGAGCACGTCGCGGTACTGGGTGAGCACCTCCCACGCCTCGTCGTGCGCCGCCTCGACGAGCTTGCGCACCTCGTGGTCCACGGTGCCGGCGACGGCCTCGGAGTAGTCGCGCTGGTGGCCCATGTCGCGGCCCAGGAACGGCTCGCCGGAACCGCTGCCGAGCTTGATCGCGCCGACCTTCTCGCTCATGCCGTACTCGGTGACCATCTTGCGCGCGGTCGCGGTCGCCTTCTCGATGTCGTTGCTGGCGCCCGTGGTCGGGTCGTGGAAGACGATCTCCTCGGCCACGCGGCCGCCCATCGCGTACGCGAGCTGGTCGAGCAGCTCGTTGCGCGTGGTGGAGTACTTGTCCTCCATCGGCATCACCATCGTGTAGCCGAGGGCCCGGCCGCGCGGCAGGATCGTCACCTTGGTGACGGGGTCCGTGTAGCGCATCGCCGCCGCGACCAGGGCGTGCCCGCCCTCGTGGTACGCGGTGATCTTCTGCTCCTTGACCTTCATCACGCGGGTGCGCTTCTGCGGACCCGCGATGACGCGGTCGATCGCCTCGTCCAGCGCGCGGTCGTCGATGAGCTGGGCGCCGCTGCGCGCGGTGAGCAGCGCGGCCTCGTTGAGCACGTTCGCCAGGTCGGCGCCCGTGAAGCCGGGCGTGCGGCGCGCGACGGCGGCCAGGTCGATCGAGTCGACCATCGGCTTGCCCTGCGAGTGGACCTTGAGGATGTGCTCGCGGCCCTTGAGGTCCGGGGCCTCGACCGCCACCTGGCGGTCGAAGCGGCCCGGGCGCAGCAGCGCCGGGTCGAGGATGTCGGGCCGGTTGGTGGCCGCGATGAGGATGACGTTCGTCTTGACGTCGAAGCCGTCCATCTCGACGAGCATCTGGTTCAGCGTCTGCTCGCGCTCGTCGTGCCCACCGCCCATGCCGGCGCCACGGTGGCGGCCGACGGCGTCGATCTCGTCCACGAAGATGATCGCGGGCGCGTTGTTCTTCGCCTGCTCGAACAGGTCGCGCACGCGGGACGCGCCGACGCCGACGAACATCTCGACGAAGTCCGAGCCGGAGATCGAGTAGAACGGCACCCCCGCCTCGCCGGCGACGGCGCGCGCGAGGAGGGTCTTGCCGGTTCCCGGCGGGCCGTACAGGAGCACGCCCTTGGGGATCTTGGCGCCCACGGCCTGGAACTTCGCCGGGTCCTCGAGGAACTCCTTGATCTCGTGGAGCTCCTCCACCGCCTCGTCCACGCCCGCGACGTCGGCGAACGTCACCTGCGGCATGTCCTTGCTGATGAGCTTGGCCTTGGACTTGCCGAAGCCCATGACGCCGTTGCGCCCGCCCCCCTGCGCCCTCGACAGGATGAACCAGAACACGACGCCGATGAGCAGGAACGGGATGAGGAACCCGAGGATCGAGCTCCAGAAGCTGGGCTGCGGGTTCTCGGAGTCGAAGCCCTTCGGGGGGTCCGCCTGCTCGACGGCCGTCGCGACGGCGTCACCCTGCGGCTCGACGTAGAAGAACTCGACCTTCGTGCCGTGGTCCTGCTCGCTCTCGGTGCCCGCGCCGGTGACGTACTTCTCGCTCAGCTCCAGCTCGACGCGCTGCTCCCCGTCCACGACGAGCGCGTGGTCGACCGTGTCGCCAGCGAGCAGCTCGAGCCCCTGGGAGGTCTCGATCCGCGACACCCGCTCGGTGTTGAACGCGCTGAAGGCCAGCGAGACGAGCAGCAGGCCGACCACGATCCAGATGATCGGGCCGCTCAGGATCTTCTTGATGTTCATCGGCGACGGGGACGGTTCCCCGCTTCCCTTCCGTCGGGCAACGTGTGGTTCACGACGCTACACGCCGAGTGTGGACGAACCGTGGGTGTTCGCCCAGGGCGCGACGGCGTCTCGTCGGCGGTCCGTCGGCGGCCGGTCAGCTGTAGACGTGCGGCGCAAGCGTGCCGACGAACGGCAGGTTGCGGTACTTCTCGGCGTAGTCGAGGCCGTAGCCGACGACGAACTCGTTCGGGATGTCGAAGCCGACGTAGCGCACGTCGACGTCCACCTTCGCCGCGTCGGGCTTGCGGAGCATGGTCGCGATCTCCACCGACTCGGGCCCCCGGGAGCGCAGGTTCGCGACGAGCCACGAGAGCGTGAGGCCGGAGTCGATGACGTCCTCGACGATGAGCACGTTGCGGCCCGTGAGGTCGGCGTCGAGGTCTTTGAGGATGCGCACCACACCGGACGACTTGGTGCCCGACCCGTACGAGGACACCGCCATCCAGTCCATCTGCACGGGGTGGTGCAGGCGGCGCGCGAGGTCCGCCATGACCATGACGGCGCCCTTGAGGACGCCGACGAGCAGCAGGTCCTGGCCCGCGTAGTCCGCGTCGATCCGTGCGGCGATCTCGTCGAGCTTGCTGCCGATCTGCTCCTCGGTGAGCAGGATGTTGGCGAGGTCGCCTTCGACGTCCGACTGGTCCACGGTCACTCCTCGAGGGGCGGGGTTGGGGCTGGGGGGTGCGCCGCCGGGGCGGGGCGCGGCTCGGCGGGGCGCAGGTAGAGCCTGCCACACGCGCGGAGCGCTCGGGCGTCGCCCGGCAGGTGGACGGCTCCCTGCCCACGCCACGAGACGACGAGCGCGTCCAGGGCGTCCACGTGCCGCGCCGTCGTCGCGCCCGAGGGGCAGCCGACGGCCAGCGCCGCCGCGCGCAGGGCGCGGCGCCGCAGCGCGGCGTGCGCCTCGGCGAGCGTGCCGACGTCGAGCATCAGCGCGTCGTCACCGGTGGGGCGCGTCGCGGCGGCGAGCAGGTCGGCCGCCAGGGCCTCGAGCGCGGCGGCGTCGGCACGCAGCTGGTCGGCGGTGCGGGCGAGCGCCTCGACCACGCCCGGGCCCAGCGCGTCCTCCAGCACGGGCACGACGGCGCCGCGCACCCGCGTGCGGGCGGGCACGATG
>NZ_JBHVBO010000059.1:0-20790 GCF_042668085.1 Isoptericola sp. NPDC057391
GTCGCGGGCCGTCGTCGTGCACGCGGTGAGGCCTCTCCACCAGGACACTTGCTTGCTGCAAGCACCAGGCGTATGTTTGCTTCCTGCAACAAGTCGGCCCAGGTCCCGGGCCGCTCCGCTCCGGCCGACGGCCCCGAGCGCCCACCCTCTTCTGCAAAGGCCCTGTCATGCCCGTTCCCCGCACCGCGGCCCGCGAGCTCCTCGAGACGCTCGAGGAGCTCGCCCGCGCGCAGCGCGAGGCCGCCATGCGCGTGGCGCGCGACCTGGACCTCCCCCGGGCGGGGCTCGGGGCCCTGCACCTGCTCACGCGGTGCGGGCGCGTCCAGATCACCGACGTCGCGGCAAAGCTCCGCGTCGACGTGTCGGTCGCGAGCCGCCAGGTCAGCGCCCTCGTCGACGCCGGCTTCGTGGAGCGCACGGTGGACGACGACGACCGGCGCGCCCGGTACCTCGCCCTGACGGACGCCGGCCGCGAGTTCGCCGAGTCGTCCTTCGCGCGCATCGACGACCTCGTCTCCGAGGCCTTCTCCGACTGGTCGGAGCAGGACCTCGCGGACGCCACCACCCGGATCCGCAGCGTCGCGGCCGCCCTCACCACGACCCACGACCGCGCCACCGCGCAGGAGGAGATCCCCGCACGATGAGTCAGACCCCCAGCCCGGCGCACTCCGCGCCGGACCTCTCCGCCACGCCCGCCCCGGCGATGACCCGCCGCGAGGTGCTCGAGGCCCTCTCGGGCATCCTGCTCGGCGTCTTCGTCTCGCTGCTGGCCACCACCATCGTCTCGACGTCGCTGCCGAAGATCGTCAGCGAGCTCGGCGGCTCCCAGCACTCCTACACCTGGGTCGTCACCGCGATGCTGCTGACGATGACCATCTCGACCCCGCTGTGGGGCAAGCTCGCCGACCTCACGAACCGCAAGGTCCTCATGCAGGTCGCGCTGGCCATCACCGTGGTCTCGGCCGCCGCGGCCGGCCTGTCGCAGAACATCGAGATGCTCATCGGCTTCCGCGCGCTGCAGGGCATCGGCGCGGGCGGCCTCACCGCGCTCGCGACCGTGCTCATGGCCGACATCATCAGCCCGCGTGAGCGCGGCAAGTACATGGGCCTCATGGGCGGCGTCATGGCCGTCGCGCAGATCGGCGGTCCGCTGCTCGGCGGCGTGCTCACCGACTCGGTCGGCTGGCGCTGGACGTTCTTCGTCGGCGTCCCGTTCGCCGTCGCCGCGTTCATCGTGCTGCAGAAGACGCTGCACCTGCCCGCGCTGGCCAGGCGCGAGGTGAAGATCGACTACGCGGGCGCCGGCCTCATCGCCGTCGCCGTCGCGCTGCTGCTCCTGTGGGTCACGTTCGCCGGCGACCAGTTCGAGTGGCTGTCGTGGCAGACCGGCGCGATGGTCGGTGGCGCCCTGCTGGCGCTCGTCGTCGTCGGCTTCGTCGAGAAGAACGCCGCCGAGCCGATCATCCCGCTGCACCTGTTCAAGAACCGCACGTTCGTGCTCGCGGTGGTCGCCTCGGCGTCCGTCGGCGTCGCGATGTTCGGCACCGCGGTCTTCCTCAGCCAGTACTTCCAGCTCGCCCGCGGCAAGACGCCGACCGAGTCCGGCCTGCTCACCATCCCGATGGTGGTTGGCACGATGCTCGCCGGCATCGTGCTCGGCCGGATCATCTCCAACACGGGCCGGTACAAGGCGATCATGGTGGGCGGCGCCGTCGTCCTGACCGCGTCGCTGTTCGGCCTGTCGACCATCGAGGTCGACACGAGCTTCGTCGTCATCTCGGTCTACCTGTTCGGCCTGGGCCTCTCCGTCGGTGCCCTGATGCAGAACCTGGTGCTCGCCACCCAGAACACGCTCGACGTGCATGAGATGGGCGCCGGCACCTCCGGCGTCGCGTTCTTCCGCTCACTGGGCGGCGCGATCGGCGTCTCGGCCCTGGGTGCCGTGATGGCCGCGCAGGTCAAGACGGACCTGTCCACCGGCCTCGCGAAGCTCGGCATCGCCTCCGACGCCATGGGCGCCGGCTCCGGCGCGGTGCCGGACCTGGCCGCCCTGCCCGCCCCGGTGCAGACGGTGGTCGAGTCGGCCTACTCCGACGGCATCACGACGATCTTCCTGTACGCCGTCCCGATGGCCGTCGTCTCGCTGATCGCGGTGCTCTTCATCAAGGAGATCCCGCTGGGGCAGCGTTCCGGCATCGAGCAGGTGCTCGACGAGGAGCAGGCGGGCGAGCAGCCCGTCGCCGCACCCGTCGCCGACCGGGCCTGACGCGGCCCGGCACCCGGACGGGGCCGATTTCACCCGCTGAGGCCCCGTCCGGGTCCAACTTCGCCTGCTAGGGCACTCCCGTTTGCCCCGGCGAAGCCTCATGATGGGCGCATGCACGACGCAGCCGCTCAGCCAGTTCCCGACCCGGCCACCGACCCGTTCGGTGCTCTCGAACGCGAGATCCGGGTCCTGATCCGTCGCGCCCAGTCGTCGGCGGCGCAGACCGCCCGGCGGGTGCACCCCGAGCTCGAGGCGTCGGCGTACCCGATCCTCGCGCACATCGACTCCCACCCCGGGATCCGCGGCTCCGACCTCGCCGCCCACTTCGGCGTCGGCCGCGCCACCGTCTCCCGGCAGCTCAGCCGCCTCGTCGAGCTGGGGCTCGTCCAACGCGAGGTGGACCCGGAGGACACCCGGGGCCAGCGGATCACGCTGACCCCCGACGGCGCCCAGCGCTTCGCGCGGGCGCGCGACCGCCGCGTCGAGATGTACAAGGACGCGTTCGGCGACTGGGACGAGGCCGACGTCTCGCAGCTCGCGACGCTGCTGCACCGCTACTCGGAGGACTTCGTCCGCTGGCGGGACACGCGCTCCTGAGCCGCCGTCCGCCTGAGACAGCGCGCCGGACGAGCCTGTCGGGACCTTCCTCCCGGCAGGCTCGACCCGTACCCGGGCCGGTTCAGCCCTCGACGAGGCGTGCCCGCAGCGCGTCCAGGGTCGCCGCGCTCCCGCCGTGCGCGCGGAACCAGCCCGGGGCGCCGTCGTCGTGCTCGGCGAACCGGTCGAGCACCGTCTCGATCGCCCAGCCCGGCGCGGTGACGAGCTCGGGCGGCAGCCTCGCCAGCACGTGCGCGTCGGGGACGGCGAGGTTCGCCGTGACGGCGGCGCGCGCCAGCACCTGGGCCATGTGGGGGCCGGTCCGCTCGTAGTCCGCGACGATCGCGGCCCGGTCGACGCCCAGCAGGGACAGCACCAGCGCGACGGTCACCCCCGTGCGGTCCTTGCCGGCGGTGCAGTGCACGAGCACCGGCGCGTCGTCGACGGCGATCAGCCGCACCGCCTCCACGAGGTGGTCGGCACCCGCGCCGTCGAGCATCTGCAGGTACAGCTCCCCGAGGCCGGGGACGGGCGCCGGCGCGGTGGCGCCCTGCATCGCCGTCCCGTCCAGCAGCGGTAGCGGCACCACCCGCGCCACGTCCGTCAGCGGGTGCGGCTCGCCGTTCTCCCCCGGGTCGCGCAGGTCGAGCACCGTGCGCGGCGGCCACGCGACGTCGGCGGGGGCGACGTCGCCCGAGCGGGGCGCGTCGGAACGCAGCAACGCCCCGGGCACCAGGCCCGGGGCGGCCGTCGCGACGTCGCGCAGGTTGACGAGGTGGTCGGGCACGGACGCCGGCGTGGCGGTCCAGGCCGCGACGGCGTCGGCCACGGACGGCGCGGTGGGCGCGGAGTCGGTCACCCGACCGACCCTAGCCGCGCCCCGGCCGCGAGGCGCGCTGCGGGCGGGGCACGACGGGCCGGGCGTCAGCCCTCGGCGGGCTCGAACGTCAGGCTGAGCGAGTTCATGCAGAACCGGTCGCCCGTGGGCGTCTGCGGCGCGTCGTCGAAGACGTGCCCCAGGTGCGAGCCGCACCGCGCGCAGCGCACCTCGGTGCGGACCATGCCGTGCGACCGGTCCTCGAGCAGCTCGACGGCGTCGCCGGCGAGGGGCGTGTAGAACGACGGCCAGCCGCAGTGCGAGTCGAACTTGGTCTCGCTGCGGAACAGCTCGTTGCCGCACGCGCGACAGCGGTAGACGCCGACGCGCTTCTCGTCGAGCAGCTCACCGGTCCAGGGCCGCTCGGTGCCCGCCTGCCGCAGCACGGCGAACTCCTGCGGGTTCAGTTCGACCTTCCACTGCTCGTCGGACTTGGTGACTTCGTACGTCATCTGACACCTCCGTCGTGCTCAACCCGAACCGGGGCGGGCCTGTTCCGCCCCGCCCTCCGGACGCTCGGCCGGCTCAGGCCGCGGGCGCCGCGCCGCCCTGTCCGCGGCCACGACCGCCACGGCGGCGGCGACGCCGCGCCGGCGCGGAGCCGTCGGCGCGAACCGCCTGCGCGGCGTGGCCGCCGGAGGACGCCGGCTGCCCCTGCGTCCGCTGACCCTGGCCGCGCTGTCCCTGGCCGCGCTGTGCCTCGCCGCGCTGTGCCTCGCCGTGGGACGCCCGGCCGCGCTGGCCGCCGCCCTTGCGGCGCTGCGGCTGCGGGGGCGCCGCCGGAGCGGGCGGCGTCACGTACGGCGCGACCTCGCCGACCAGCGCGGTGACGGTCGCGTCGCCCGGGGCCACGGGCCGCGGGCGGGCGTCGATCTTCGCCTTGCGCGTGAGGTCGCGGACGTCGCCGCGCTGCTCGGGCAGCATCACGGTGACGACGTCGCCGCCGGACCCGGCGCGGGCCGTGCGGCCCGAGCGGTGCAGGTACGCCTTGTGCTCGGCGGGCGGGTCCACGTGCACGACGAGCTCGACGTCGTCGACGTGGATGCCGCGGGCGGCGATGTCGGTGGCGACGAGCACCTTGACGTCCCCGGAGGAGAACGCCGCGAGGTTGCGCTCACGCGCGCCCTGGCCGAGGTTGCCGTGCAGGTCGACGGCGGGCACGCCCGCCCCCGTGAGCTGCTTGGCGAGCTTCTTCGCCTGGTGCTTGGTGCGGGTGAACAGCACGCGGCGGCCGGTGCCGGACGCGAGCGCGTGCACCACGTGCTTCTTCGCGTCGGCGTCGGCGACGGCGAGGATGTGGTGCGTCATCTGCGGCGGCGGGGCCGCGGCCTCGTCCACGGAGTGCGTCACGGGGTTCTTGAGGTAGCGCTTCACGAGCACGTCGACGCCGTTGTCCAGCGTCGCCGAGAACAGCAGGCGCTGGCCCACGGTGGGCGTGCGGTCCATGATCCGCTTCACGCCGGGCAGGAAGCCGAGGTCGGCCATGTGGTCGGCCTCGTCGAGCACGGTGATCTCGACGTCGTCGAGCGTCAGGTGCTTCTGGCCGAGCAGGTCCTCGAGGCGGCCCGGGCACGCGATGAGGACGTCGACGCCGGAGTTCAGCGCCGTGACCTGGCGGGACTGGGCGACGCCGCCGAAGACGGTGGTCGTCACGAGGCCGAGGGCCTGGGCGAGCGGCTCCATCGTGGCGTTGATCTGGTTGGCGAGCTCGCGGGTCGGGCAGAGCACGAGGGCGCGCGGACGGCCGGGGCGACGGCGCGGTCGGCCGGCGGCCGCGGCCTTCGCGGCCGACGTCGCGAGCCGCGTCACGACGGGCAGCGAGAACGCGAGCGTCTTGCCGGAGCCGGTGCGGCCGCGGCCGAGCACGTCGGTGCCGGCCAGCGTGTCCGGCAGCGACGCCGTCTGGATCGGGAAGGGGGTGGTGATGCCCTGGTCCGTCAGCTGGCGGACGACAGGGGCGGGCAGGCCGAAGTCGGCGAAGGTAGTCAAGAAAGGGGGCCTCTCGGGCTCGGACGTCTCAGACGTCGGGGTCGGGGTCCGCCGCACGCAATCCGGGGGGATCTCCACGACGCGGGGCGCGCAACGCGCAGCCGCCTGTCCCCATTGTCTCACGACAGGAGCCCGGGTCGACAGCCACGCAGCTGAGAGGGCACCCAGGGGCACGTGGTGGAATGGCCGCCGTGGACGACTTCCTCGCGACCGTCGGCGACGTGCTGACGCAGATCTGGACGGCCGCCACCACCCCCGTGCCGCCGCCGGCGCAGCCGGTGGTGCTGGCCGCGGGCCTCGCCGCGCTCGCCGTCGTGCTCGTGACCCCGGTGTGGCGGGTGGCGCGGCACGTCGTGACGATCGCGCACGAGGGCGCGCACGCCGTCGCCGCCATGGTCACCGGGCGGCGGCTGGACGCCATCCGGCTGCACTCCGACACCTCCGGGCTCACCGTGTCCGCCGGCCGGCCGCGCGGGTTCGGGATGATCGTCACGGCGTTCGCGGGGTACGTCGGCCCCGGCCTGCTGGGGCTCGGCGCCGCCTGGCTGCTGCGGCACGGCTACGCGGTGGGGCTGCTGTGGCTGCTCGTGCTGCTGCTCGCGCTCCTGCTGCTGAAGATCCGCAACTGGTTCGGCCTCTGGTCGATCCTGGTCTCCGGCGCCGCGCTCGTCGCCGTCTCGTGGTGGCTCGAGCCGGCCGCGCAGGCGACCGTCGCCTACGCGGTGACGTGGTTCCTGCTGATCGGGTCCGTGCGGCCCGTGCTCGAGCTCCAGGCCCAGCGGTCCCGGGGCCGCGCGCGACGGTCCGACGCCGACCAGCTCGCGACACTGACCCGCACGACCGGCATCCTGTGGGTCGTGGTGTTCCTGCTCGTCACCGTCGGCTGCCTGGTCCTCGGCGCGACGTGGATCGTGGAGCCGGCAGCCTGAGGGCCGGGCCCGACCGGCGCGTCAGAGGCGCGCGTACCGGGCGCGGGCGAACGAGTAGACGCCGTAGGCCGCGATGCCCAGGCCCGTCGCGACGAGCAGCACCACCCCGAACGGCTGCTCCCGGATCGTGCGCAGCGCGTCGTCCAGGCCGCCCGCCTTCTCCGGGTCGGCCGTGACGGCGGCCGCCGCGAAGAGCCCGCCGAGCATACCGAGCGCGATCCCCTTGGCCACGTAGCCGACCTGGCCGAGCCGCACCACCGCCCGCCCGGCGGCGCCGCCCCCGGTCCCTCGCAGGTCCTCGCGGAACGACCGGCGCCAGCCCTTGACGACGTGGAAGACGCCGACCCCGACGAGCACGGCACCGACCGCCGCGACGAGCCACCGGCCCGCGGGGGCGCGCATGAGGTCGGCGGTGAGCCCTTCCTCGGAGCCGCCGCCCGACGACCCGGTGGCGACGCGGACGGCGGTGCCGGCCAGCACGCCGTAGAGGACGGCCTTCGCCGCGGCCCTGGCCCGGGCCCCGACCTGCTTCGCCGTGTCGGTCCCCGGCACGCCCGCGACCGCCTCCGTGAGTTGCCAGAGGGCGAGCCCGGCGAACCCTGCCGCCGTCAGCCACAGCAGCAGGGCCCCGCCGGGAGCCGCGGCCAGCTCGCGCAGCGCGCCCTGCTGGTCGGCGCTCCCCGCCGAGGACCCGAGCGCCAGTCGGACGGCGAGCCAGCCCAGGAGCAGGTGCAGCACGCCGGACGCGACGTAGCCGGCACGGGCGAGCGCCTGCAGGGTGGCGCTGTCGTTCGCGCTGCGCGAGGAGCGTCGGACGGCGCGGGCGGGGTCGGGCACGGGTCACCTCCGTCGGTGCCGCGCGGGTCGCGGCACCACACGATGGCGCACCGGCGCCCTGGCCGCCACCTCCGCGCGACAGGCTCCCGGCACGACGACGGCCGGGCACGGAGCGTTCTCCGTGCCCGGCCGTCGGAGGACCGGTCGGGCGGGGGCGGCGCACCCTCGGGAGGGCGAGCCGTCCGCCCGGACGTCACGCCTGCGGCGTGAGCACGAATCCCGGGCCCTGCGCGGCAGGGTCGGTGTCGAGGGTCAGGGTGTCGAGGGCCGGCGCGGCCTGCGCCTCGACGAACACGTGCGTGGCTCCCGCCTCGTCGACGACCTGGTCGTCGGGCTGGGGGGCCGGGACGAGCGCGAGCTCGAAGTTGCCGGGCTGGCCGGCGGACTGCGCGATCCGCAGCCCACCCTCGTCGGGCACTCCTGCCTGCTGGGCGAGGTCCTCGACGGCGGTACGGGCGTTGTCGGTCACGGTGAGCATGGACGCTCCTCTCGTCGGTCCTTGCGAACCCGTCCACCGAAACAGCCCGAGGGGGCCCGGCGCAACGATGAGACGCGATCGGGACGAGATCTCCCGGTGGGTGAGACCCCGGGTGACAGCCGTCCCCGCGCGTCGATAGGTTGCCCTCCGTGACCGGATCGTGACCTCCCGGCGGGGTCTCCGGCGGCGTCCCGAGCGGCGTCGCGCTCCGGTGCGCACGGGACGCCCGCGGCCCCGCGTACGCTGTCCGCAGCCGGCGACCGACCTCCGGGCGGACGGCGGCGGGCCTCTAGCTCAACTGGCAGAGCAGCGGACTTTTAATCCGCGGGTTCAGGGTTCGAGCCCCTGGGGGCCCACGTGGATACTCGCTGCCCGGCCGTCGTCGCCCACCGCGGCGCGTCCGCCGACGCCCCGCAGAACACGCTGGCCGCGTTCGACCTCGCCGGAGAGGTGGGCGCCGCGATGGTCGAGCTCGACGTCCACCTCAGCGCCGACGGCGTCCCGATGGTCATCCACGACGGCACGGTCGACGCCACGACCGACGGCACCGGCGAGGTGCGGCGCCTCGGCCGGGACGAGCTGCAGGCGTTCGACGCGGGCGCCTGGTTCGGGCCGGAGTTCGCCGGGCAGCGCATCCCCACCCTGGCCGAGGTGCTGGAGGTCGTCGGGCACCATCCGGGCCTCGGCGTCCTCTGCGAGTACAAGGGCCGCTGGTCCGCCGAGGACGTCGCCGTGACGATGCGCGTGCTCGACGCCCCGGCGCTCGAGGGCCGGCTGGTGGTGCAGGGGTTCGACCCGACGACGGTCGCGACCCTGCGCGACGTCGCGCCGCAGGTGCCGCGCTCCCTGCTGGTGGAGCGGCCGCGCGACGACCTCCACGCGCTGCTGGCGGAACTCGACGCCGCGGCCGTCAGCCCGTCGGCGGCCCTGGTCGCCGACGACCCGGGCCTCGTCGCGGCCGCGCACGCCGCAGGGCTGCGCGTCTTCGGCTGGACGGCGAACGACGAGCCCACGTGGCGCACGCTTCTCGACGCCGACGTGGACGGCATCATCACCGACCGCCCGGCCGCCCTGCGCGACTGGCTCTCGTCCGCGGGGGTCTCCGCCCGTCGCTGACCGGACGCCGTCTGGCGCGGCTCACCGCCGCGGCGCGTGCAGCCAGCCCGAGAGCCGACCCGTCACCCACGGCAGCACCCAGAACGACATGATCGGCGTGAGCACCAGCGTCGAGACCAGCACCCGCAGCACCACGTGCAGGTCCGCGAAGGGCGGCACGAGCCACCCCACCAGCACGGTGAAGACGAGGTTCACGGGGAAGAACCCGAGCCAGATGGCCACGGACTGCTTCCAGCGTGGCGGCGCGGCCAGCAGCGGCGGCCCGGCGGGTTCGTCCTGCCGCACCGGCGGGTCGAACCAGCCCTCGATGCCGGTCCGCTTCTCGACGCGACGCTCCTCGACCAGGCCTTCACCGGCGGCCAGCCAGCGCCGACGTTCCGGTGACTCCTCCCACGCCTCGAGGCGGGCGGCGTCGGCGAACCGGTAGAGCATGATCCAGTCCGCGGCCCCCTCGGACGCACGGATCCAGCCGGAGCCGAGGAAGCCGTCCCAGCGGTTCGCGAGCCGGACGCCGGACTGCACCCAGGCGGTGACCTCGGGGACGCGGTCGGGGCTGACGGCGCGGTGGATCGCGACGGTCACGGGTGCGGAAGTCATCCGAGCATGGTGAGGCGCGGACGGTGGGCCGGGCCTGGCGACGCGGACGTGCGGGACGGCGCGTCCCACCATCCGGGCGTGCCCGGGCCCGGCCCGAGGTTTCACCGGGATGTCCCGTCCTTCACACCTCGTCCTCGCGGCCCGCACGGGATTCGTGTCGTCTGGTCCCCTCGTTGGCCCGGAGCACCCGGTGAAACGGTTGAAGATGGAACGAGCTTCCGACCGGTGCGAGCTCCCGACAGGTTCGAGCTCCCCGCACTCCCGACCCCAAGGATCCATCTCTCGTGACCGAGCACGCCCCTGCGCCCCTGCCCCGGCGCCGCGACATCCACCACCCCGACCGGACCACTTCTTCCGCCCCCGCCTCGCGCCGCTCCCGGCGCCGTGTCGTGCGCGCGGGCGTCCCCGTCGCGCTCACCGTGATGGCCCTGACGTCCCCTGGCGTCACGCAGGCCGTGGCCGACACGGGCTCGGCGGCGCCCGCGACCCCTGAGGCGCGCTCGGTGTCCGTGGTCGGCACCAGCGCCTTCGGCCCTCTGGAGACGAACGGGGTCGCCTCGGCCGCGATCCAGCGCCCGTCCCTGTCGGCCGCTGCCGCGGCGACGTCGGGTGCGGCAGGCGCCGACACCGCGGCCGCGCGCGACGAGCAGGCGGCGCGGGCCGCGGCGGAGGACGCCCGGGCCGCCGCCACGCCGTCCGGCGACGAGGCGCTCACCGCGGCGCAGGAGGCCCTGGCCCGCGCGGACCACGTGACGACCGAGTCGCGCGGCGTCCCGGCCAAGCAGCGCAAGGCGGTCGCGAGGAGCGCGGCGCACCTGCGCGAGGTGGTCTCCGACCGCTCCGACGCCCCGGCGGCGTCGCGCGCCGGCGAGCGCGCCGCGCTCGACGTCCGCGCGGAGGGCGCGACCGAGGTCGCGGCCGCTACCGCGGACCTCACCACCCTCGTCGAGAAGACCGAGACGAGCGCGATCAGCATCACGCCGGCCCCGGCGACGCCGGGCGAGATCCTCGACGCCCAGGCGGCCGAGGCACGCAAGGCCGCCGCCTCGCTCAAGAAGTTCGCGGACGACACCGAGGGCTACGAGAACGGTCGCATCGCGGCCGGTGACCTGAGCGGGCTCTCCTTCGCGTCGGGCGAGTCGCTGCGTCGCGACGCGGCCGAGCAGCTCGAGCGGCTCGACGCCGCGTACCGGGCACGCTTCGGCGAGCACCTGCAGATCCGCGACTCCTACCGCTCCTACGCGTCGCAGGTGGCCGTCAAGGCGAGCCGCGGCTACATGGCCGCGGTCCCCGGCTACTCGAACCACGGCTGGGGCGTCGCCGTCGACATCAACGGCGGCGTCGAGGAGCGCTCGAGCGCCCAGCACCAGTGGCTGGTCGAGAACGCCGCGAAGTTCGGGTGGCACAACCCCGCCTGGGCCCAGGCCGACGGCCGCAAGCCGGAGCCGTGGCACTGGGAGTACCGCCCGGTCTGAGCACCGGCCCGCACCCCGATCCGACGGACCCGTGACGCACCGTGCGTCGCGGGTCCGTCGTCGTCTCCGGCGGCTCAGGCCCAGCCGAGCTCGTGCAGGCGCTCGTCGTCGATGCCGAAGTGGTGGGCGATCTCGTGCACCACGGTGACGGCGACCTCCTCGACGACGTCGTCGCGGTCCTCGCAGATGGCGAGGGTGGGGTTGCGGTAGATCGTGATCCGGTCCGGCAGCGAGCCCGCGGCCCAGAACTGCCCCCGCTCGGTGAGCGGCACCCCCTCGTACAGCCCGAGGAGCTCGGGGTCGTCGGCGGGGGCGTCGTCCTCCACGAGGACGACGACGTTGTCCATCATGGCCGCCAGGTCGGCCGGCACCTGGTCCAGGCCGTCCCGGACGGCGTCCTCGAACTCCTCGCGCGTCATCTCCACCACGGGTCCCATCCTCGCCCACGGGTGGGCACGGCACTGTCGGGGCACTGTCGGGCACTGGCAGGTACGGACACGTACCGGCGGGCACGGACCGCCTCGGCCGGCTGGGTATGCTTGCCGGGTCCAGCCCCCATCGTCTAGCGGCCTAGGACCCCGCCCTTTCACGGCGGTAGCACGGGTTCGAATCCCGTTGGGGGTACGTACGCGGGGACACCGGCAGCGTCGGCAGCCCCGCGAAACGGCGCGTCCTTGCTGGTCAGGATCCGATTTCAAGATCCCGGCAAGCATGGGGTACGCTTCTTCTCGGCTCGAAACGAGCTTCCTCGGTGGGAGTCCACTCCCCACCATGGCCCTGTAGCGCAGTTGGTTAGCGCGCCGCCCTGTCACGGCGGAGGTCGCGGGTTCAAGTCCCGTCAGGGTCGCGCATGATGCGCCCGGTTCGTCGGCAACGGCGCCCGGGCGTTCGTGTCCAGGCTCTGTAGCTCAGTTGGTAGAGCGTTCGACTGAAAATCGAAAGGTCACCGGATCGACGCCGGTCGGAGCCACCATCGAGACCCCCACGCCCAGAGCGTGGGGGTCTCGTCGTTTTGCGCCAGGAATTGCCTGGACCAGCAGGGACGGGTTGAGTGGGACCGCACGGACGATCACCTCATGCAGGACCTCACGCAGGATCGGAGCAGCCGATGACGGACTGGGACGACGGACGCACTCCGCCCGCCGAGCAGCCACCCCCCATGGGGCGGCTCGTGGAGCAGCTGTCGGAGCAGGCCACGCGGCTGGTGCGCGCCGAGGTCGCGCTCGCCAAGGCCGAGATGACGGAGAAGGCGAAGCGCTCGGGCATCGGGCTCGGACTCGTCGCCGCCGCCCTGGTCGTCGTGCTGTACGCGGTGGGCGTGCTCATCTGGGCCGGCATCACCGGCCTCGCCACCGTCTGGCCGCTCTGGCTGTCGGCGCTCGTCGTCGGCGTCGCCATGCTGATCGTCGCGGGCATCGCCGTGGCGATCGCCGTGCGCCAGCTCAAGAAGGCGGCCGCCCGGCCCGAGACGATCGACCGGGTCAAGGAGGACGTGGACACGATCAAGAAGGGGGTGCGCCGGTGACCGAGCCCACGACGCCCGAGAACAGGACCCCGGCCCCCACGGCCCGCGAGCTCGAGGACGAGGTGGCCCGTACCCGCGCGGAGCTCGCCGCCACCCTCGACCAGCTCGCGACGCGGATGTCGCCCAAGTACCAGGCGAACCAGCTCGCGCGGGCGACCAAGCAGGCGGCCGGCGACGCCGGAACCTTCGTCACGGGCGGGGGCCTGCCCACCACCGACCCGCGCCGCAAGCGCAACGCCCAGGTGCTCCTCGGCGCCGCGGCGGCGGGGCTGGCACTGGTCGTGATCGTCGTCGTCCGCGCCCGGCGCCGCTGAACGCCCGCGCTCCGGCGGCCGTGGCGCCCCGGGAGCCTAGACGTCCGGCGTCACTTGTCCGGCGTCGCCTCCTCGGAGGCGGCGCCGAGCAGCGCGCGCACCTCCGACTCCTTGTAGCGGCGGTGACCACCGAGCGTGCGGATCGACGAGAGCTTCCCCGCCTTCGCCCAGCGGGTCACGGTCTTGGGGTCGACGCGGAACAGGCTGGCCACCTCGGCAGGCGTCAGCAGAACCTCGGAGTCTCCGTGGAGCGACATCCCCTGCACCTCCTGGTACGGACCGGCCCGGGCGGCGCCCGGTGTGCGGACACGGTCTCGCTCATCCATTGTGTGCAGAAAGCGGGATTGAGGCGACTTGGGAGCCGGATGAAATCGCCCGGATCGTCCTGGCATGGGCCGAGTCGTGCTCGTGCGTCCGTTCTGCCGGTGGCCCCACCCCACGTTGACCGCTCCGCGCACCGATCGGTCTCGTGACCTGAGACACGATCCGACGAGGATCACCCGCTCCGACGTCCGTCGTTGCGCACGGCACGTGTCGCGGAGTGGAGGGAATGGCGCGCGAGCATGTACCGTTGGGGTCTGAACAGACTACTTACGCACGGGGCCGCCGTCACGGACGGCGCAAGCCCCGCTCCTACGTTGAGGGGGTCTCAGCCATGGGCCGCGGCCGTCAGAAGGCAAAGCAGACTAAGGTCGCTCGCGAGCTGAAGTACTACAGCCCCGAGACGAACTACCACGCGCTCGAGCAGGAGCTCAAGAGCGGCGGAGGCAGTCGCACGGATGTCGCCACGGAGGATCGCTTCTCCGACGACGACGAGTACGACAACCGATACAACGCCTGGGGCGACGAGCGCTGAGCTCTCAGCGTCGGCCCCGTGCTCCACGGGTTCTGACGCCGCGCGCGAAGGGCCGGACGGCTGCAGCCGTCCGGCCCTTCGTCATGCGCGGGGGAGGTCTCCCTTCCCCGCGCGGGTGGTCAGCGGCGGTCGTCAGCGGTAGTCGCCGGTGAGGCGGACCGCGCCGCCCTGCACGCCCTTGGTCCCGGCGACCAGGTCCTCGGCCGACGCGGCCGGGTCCAGCTCCTCGACCGAGCCCAGCACCCACGCGGGCACGCCGCGCGCCGCGAGCGTCGCCAGCGCCGCTTCGGCGCCGTCGGCACCGACGACGGCGACCATGCCGACCCCGAGGTTGAGCGTGTTCTCCAGGTCCCGCCGGGGCACCGAGCCGAGCTCGCGCACGGTACGGAAGACGGCGGGGACCTCCCACGAGCCCCGGTCGACCGTCGCCACCGTGCCGGCGGGGAGCACGCGCGCGAGGTTCGCCGCGAGCCCGCCGCCCGTCACGTGCGTGACGGCGTGCACCTGTGCGGCCGGGTCCTCGGCGAGCGCGAGCACGTCCCGGGCGTACACCCGGGTGGGCTCCAGCAGCTCCTCGCCCAGGGTGCGGCCGAACTCCTCGACGTGGCGGTCCAGCGACCAGCCGGCGTGCTTCACGACGGCGCGCACCAGCGAGTATCCGTTGGAGTGCAGCCCGCTCGAGCCCATCGCGACCAGCACGTCGCCGGCACGCACCCGCTCCGGGCCGAGCACGGCGTCCGCCTCGACGATGCCCGTGGCCGCGCCCGCGACGTCGTACTCGTCGGGCGCCAAGAGGCCCGGGTGCTCGGCCGTCTCGCCGCCGACGAGGGCCGTGCCGGCCACCTCGCAGGCCTGCGCGATGCCGCGCACGATGTCGGCCACGCGCTCCGGGACGACCTTGCCGGTCGCGATGTAGTCCGTCATGAACAGCGGCTCGGCGCCGACCACGACGATGTCGTCCACGACCATGCCGACGAGGTCGAAGCCGATCGTGTCGTGCTTGTCGAGCGCCTGCGCGATCGCGACCTTGGTGCCGACGCCGTCGGTCGACGTCGCGAGCAACGGCTTCCGGTACTCGCGGATCGCCGAGAGGTCGAAGAGCCCCGCGAAACCGCCCACTCCGCCGAGGACGGCGGCCCCGTGCGTGCGGCGCACGGCGTCCTTCATCAGCTCGACGGCCTTGTCGCCGGCCTCGGTGTCGACGCCGGCCGCGGCGTAGGTCAGGGGTTCGTTCGTCACGTGGGGCTCACCGTTCGTCGGCTCGGTCGGTCGGCTGTCAGGCCGGTGCGGGGGTGGATCACGGGTGGTCGAGCGCGGTGCCGCCGCCGGCACCCACGGAGACCTGGCGGAGACCGTCCTCCGGGGCGCCGAGCGGCAGCTCGGCCTGCTCCAGGAGGTGCTTGCCGAGCTGGTCGGCGGTGGGGAGCTCGATCGGGTACTTGCCCGTGAAGCAGGCGGCGCACAGCTGTGACGCCGGCTGCTCGGTGGCCGCGATCATGCCCTCGGTCGAGATGTAGCCGAGCGAGTCGGCGCCCAGGGACTGGCCGATCTCGTCGGGCGTGAGGCCGTTGGCGATGAGCTCGGCCCGCGACGCGAAGTCGATGCCGTAGAAGCACGGCCACTTCACCGGCGGCGACGAGATGCGCACGTGCACCTCGGCCGCGCCCGCCTCGCGCAGCATGCGGATCAGGGCCCGCTGCGTGTTGCCGCGCACGATCGAGTCGTCGACGACGACGAGCCGCTTGCCGCGGATCACTTCCTTGAGCGGGTTGAGCTTGAGGCGGATGCCGAGCTGCCGGAGCGTGTCGGACGGCTGGATGAAGGTGCGGCCCACGTAGGCGTTCTTGGTGAGGCCCTGCCCGAACGGGATGCCCGACTCGGCGGCGTACCCGACGGCGGCCGGCGTGCCGGACTCCGGCGTCGGGATGACGAGGTCCGCCTCGACGGGGTGCTCCCGGGCGAGGGTGCGCCCCATCTCCACGCGCGAGGCGTGCACGGAGCGCCCGTTGATCGTGTTGTCGGGGCGGGCGAGGTAGACGTACTCGAAGACGCAGCCCGCGCGCTCCGGCTCGGCGAACTTCTCGGAGCGCAGGCCGTCGGCGTCGATCGTGATCAGCTCGCCCGGCTCGACGTCGCGCACGTACGACGCGCCGACGATGTCGAGGGCAGGCGTCTCCGACGCGACCACCCAGCCGCGCTGCAGGCGGCCCAGGACGAGCGGGCGCACGCCCTGCGGGTCGCGGGCGGCGTAGAGGGTGCCCTCGTCCATGAAGACGAGCGAGAACGCGCCGCGCAGCTTCGGCAGCACCTCGAGCGCCGTCTGCGCGAGCGTGTGGTCGGCGTCGCCCGCGAGCAGCGCGGTGATGAGCGCCGTGTCGGTGGTGTTGCCGCGCGCGAGCTCGCCGCGGCGCTGGGCGCCGTAGCGCTCCGCCACGAGGTTCACGAGCTCGGCGGAGTTGGTGAGGTTGCCGTTGTGCCCGAGGGCGACGGTGCCGCCCGCGGTCGCGCCGAGGGTCGGCTGGGCGTTCTCCCAGGTGACGCCACCGGTGGTGGAGTAGCGGCAGTGGCCGACGGCGAGATGGCCGGTGAGGGCGTCGAGCGCCGTCTCGTCGAAGACCTGGGACACCAGGCCCATGTCCTTGTAGACGAGGATCTGCTCGCCGTTGCTGGTGGCGATGCCGGCGGACTCCTGTCCGCGGTGCTGCAGGGCGTACAGGCCGAAGTAGGCGAGCTTGGCGACCTCCTCGCCGGGGGCCCAGACCCCGAAGACGCCGCACGCGTCCTGGGGGCCCTTCTCGCCGGGCATGAGGTCATGGTTCAGGCGGCCGTCAGGGCGCAAGGGCATGGTCCGAGTATCCCACAGGAGCCCGATCGGCCGACCTGCGCCGACAGGTCAGCGGCGACGCAGGCTCCGTCGGTCGGAGATCACGGCGATCAGCCCGCCGACGCCCAGGCCGACGGCGATCCCGCCCAGGATGGTGACCGAGACGTAGACGCCCGGCTTCATCAGGGTCTCGGCGGCGCCGGTCACGTCGATGAGCCAGGTCGAGAAGATGAGCCCGACGACGGCACCCACCAGCGCGCCGACCCACAGGAAGACCGGGTACTTGGGGGCGCGGCGAACGCGCTCCGGGTCGACCAGCAGCGTCACGTCCTGCGGCTCGTCGACGTCGCCCGCGCTGGTGTCCGCACCGGTGTCCGTGCTGTCCGCGGTGGCTTCCGTCGCGCCGGCGGGCGCCGCCGCGGTGTCCTCCGCCGGCGCCTCGCGGTCGTGCGGCGTGCCGTCAGGCGCGGCGCCGTCGGGTGCCGGGGCGTGCTGGTCGGGGGTCGAGCTGCTCACCCCTCGAGCCTAAGCCACGCGCCGGCACCCGACGGCCGCTCCGTCAGGCGGCTCCCAGGTCCTTCCAGGGCCCCCACGGCGTCGCGCCCGGCTCGTCGTGCCGGGAGTACCACTTCGCCTCCCAGCGGTGCCCGTCGTGCACGACGACGTCTCCCTTGCCGTACACCCAGGTGGCAGTCCAGGCGGGGAAGGTTCCCGCCGTCGTCACGACCGGAGCCCCGACCTCGGCCCACGGCCCGTACGCCGACGCCCCCGGCCGGTCGCCGCGCGACCACCAGAGCGCCTCGAACAGCCCGTCCTCGAAGGCGACCCGGTCGCCCTTGCCGTAGGTGGCCCGGGCGTCCCACGCGGGCGCGGACGGTGCGAGGTCCAGCCCGACCAGCAGCGGGTCGTGGTCCGACGACCGGAACGGCGTCTCGTCGTAGAGGATCGTGGCGTTGTAGTTGTGGCGGCTGTACTCGTTCGCCACCGGCTCGTACGCGTTGATGTTCCAGATGTCGGTGCCGGTCACCCGGTCGACCAGGCCCGACGAGGCGAGCGCGTGGTCGAGGGAGCCGACGGCGCCGTCGAACGCGTAGGTGTACTCCCCCGTCGTGGGCCCGAGGTCGGTGTACCCGGCGTCGGTGAGGACCTTGATCGGGTCCTCCTGCTCGTACGCGTTGAAGTCACCCACCAGGAGCACCGCGTCGGTCCCGGCGTCCGCGGCGACGTCGTCGGCGAAGGCCGCCAGCGCCGTCGCCTGGCGCACGCGCGACTCGTTGGACGCGCCCTGGCCGTCGCCCGTGTCCTCGTCCCCGGGCCACGGGCCGGCGGAGCCCTTCGACTTGAAGTGGTTGGTGATCACCACGACGTCGTCGCCCGGGTCGGCGTCGACCCCGCCGGCCGGCTGGAACACCTGCGCCAGCGGCTGGCGGGCGTTGCCGAACGCCTCCGGGTCGTCGAGGATCCGCGAGGCCCCCACCGGCTCCGCCTCCGCCGTGCGGTAGACGAACGCCGTGCGGATGACGTCCTCGCTGTCCGGCACGTCCGCCGGGGACGCCACGTACGCCCAGGTGCCCGCGCCGTCGTGCGCGTTCAGCGCGTCCGCCAGGTCCGACAGGGCCTGGTCGCGGTCCTTGCCGAACGCGGCGGAGTTCTCGATCTCTTCGAGCCCGACGACGTCGGCCCCCAGCGCGGAGATCGCGGCGACGATCTTGGTCTGCTGCCGCTCCAGGTCCTCGGCCTCGGCGGCGCCGCGGGCGTCGCAGCCGTCGCGGACGGTGACCGGGTCGCCGGCGCGGTCGGTGTAGTACCGGCAGCCGGACAGCTGGTCGCCGGTGGTGGTGAAGTAGTTGAGCACGTTGAACGTGCCCACCTGCAGGGTGCCGCCCACGTCCTGCGGCGCCGCCTCGCGGGTGTCCTCGAACGTGGCGGGCTGGACGTCGGCGGCGACGTCGGGCGTGAGGCGGTGCTGCGGCTGGAGGCCCCAGGCGTCGTACCGGTAGTCGAGGACGACGGGCCGCGTGAAGGTCACCGCGGCGCCGACCCGGACGGGGTCGCCGCCGGTGAGCCACGGCAGCGGCTGGGAGGAGTTCGCCGACGACGAGTAGTTGACGGACGCGCCGTCGTCGAGCAGGACGGCGCGGGCCGCGTTGTCCTCGGCCTGCTGCTTCGCCTCGACCGAGCCGGGGCGCCCCACCGTCGTCGGCTGGACCAGCGGCGAGTCGCCCGCGGCGAGCCCGACCGTGCCGTAGAAGTTCGTGTCGTAGTTGTCCGTGACGGTGAAGTCGCCCTGCGGGGCGAGCAGCATGCCCTCGAGGGCCTCGCGCTCGGCGTCGGTCGCGGGCCAGGCCGTGGCCAGCGGCTCGACGGCGCCGGGCTCGTCGAGCGTCGTCCACGAGTCCGCGGTGACCTCGGTGAGGCCGAAGTGTTCGCTGACCTCGCCGGTGACCTCGACGTGGTCGCCGACCTCGAGCTCCGACGCCGCGGCGCGGGAGTACACGAAGACGGCGTCGGAGGCGCCCGGCGTCGCGTCGTCCGCGGGGTCGCCGCCGGTGCCCGCCGTCTGGAGGTACAGGCCGTCGAAGCCGCCCGTGGGGTAGGTGGCGGTCACGACGCCGGTGGTCTTCACGGTCGTGCCGGCCAGCGGCGACGTCGCGCCGGTGCCCTGGATCTCAGCGATGGTCGCGTCCTCGGCCGGGCCAGGACCCGTGCCCGGGTCGGTGCCGCTCGCGGTCGGCGTCGGCGCCCCGGCCGCGAAGTCCGCGGCGTTGTCGGCGGTGTGCGCGTGGTCCCGCCGCGCGACCGACGTCGCGTTCGTCGTCGCGGGCGCCGGCCCCGAGCCCGCGAAGGCGCTGGCGGACGGGCCCCAGCCCACGAGGTCGACGACGGCCTCGGCCGCCGCGCAGGCGGAGCCCGCGCACGTCAGGCGGTCCGTCGAGCGCACCAGCGCGACCTTGGCGCCGGTGCCGGACATCGCGATCGTCCCCGTGACGTCGGGGGTGGGCAGCGCGGGCAGCGAGGTGTTGGATCCCAGCGCCTGCGCGACGAGGAACGACCCGCCCGCGGGGATCTCGCCCGAGAGGTTGGTCTGGGCCCCGTTGGCCCACGTTCCCGCGGCGGACGCGTACTGCACGGACCAGCCCTCGAGGGACACCGGCTGGTCCGTCGAGTTGTACAGCTCGACGAAGTCCTGGTTGAACGCGGCGCCGCTGTTGCCGCCGCCGCCGTACACCTCGTCGACGACGACGGGGGCGTCGGGCGAGACGGCGGCGGACGCCGGGGCGGCGAGGGCGGCGCCCAGGGGCAGGACGAGCGCGGCCGCGGCGGCGGCCGCGAGCGGTCCTCGGTGGCGGGCGAGAGGGGTAGGGCTCACGGTGGCTCCTTCGCGGCGGACGTGGGTGACGTCACCTCAGCAGACCCGCGTGAACCATGGTTGAACCCCACGTCACCGGACGTCGTCGTCCGGCCGTCGGGATGCGTGCCTGCCCGGTGCCGCCGAACGTAGCGGACCCCGCCGACAGCCCCGCGCTCGCCGGCCACCTCGCGGAGGCCCGTACCACCTCGCGGAGACCCGTCAGGGGCGCGGGCGCGCGGCCTGCAGCGGCAGCAGGGCGGAGAGGTCGGCCCGCTCCCCCGACGCGCTCACCCGCCCGGAACGGACGGCGTCGTCCCACGACAGCTTCCCGGTCGCCAGCCCGAGCCAGGTCTCGACGTCGGTCTCCACGACGTTGGGCGGCGTCCCGCGCGTGTGCCGCGGCCCGGCCACGGCCTGCACCGCCCCGGCGGGCGGCACCCGCACCTCGACGGAGTTGCCGGGCACGACGTCGGCCAGCTCCTCGAGGGTGAACCGCACCGCCGTCGTCACCACGGGTCGCGAGGTGTCGCCGCCCAGCCACGCGGCCACGGCCGCCCGTCCGGCAGCAGGATCGGTCCGTCGTCGCGCAGGCACGCCAGCACCCTAAGCCTCCCCACCCACCGGCCGGCGGAGCCGCACGCGCACACCGCGAGCGCTCCGCCGTCGAACATCGCCAGCACCCCAAGGCCGCGGCCCTGGACGGGCGCGCGAGCCGAACCACGAGCGTGGGTCGGGGGCTCCTTCGCGCGGACGTATCC
>NZ_JBHVBO010000060.1:0-20638 GCF_042668085.1 Isoptericola sp. NPDC057391
GGGTGCGGCAGGCTCGACCCGCACCCCCGGGGCGCCTGCGACGATGGACCCCGCCGCGTCCCCCGCCAGCCACCTGTGAAAGGCGACCCGCCCCGCCGTGTACTCGCTCCTCCTCGCGCTCATCTACGTCGCCTTCGTCAGCCTCGGGCTCCCCGACTCCCTCGTCGGGGCGGGCTGGCCCGTCATGCACGCCGACCTCGGCGTGCCCGTCGCCTTCGCCGGCATCATCACGATGATCATCGCCGGCGGCACGATCCTCTCCAGCCTCGCGTCCGAGCGGGTGACGCGGAGGTTCGGCGCCGGAGTCGTCACCGCCGTCAGCGTCGGGCTGACCGCCGCCGCGCTCGTGGGCTTCTCCGTCTCCGGCTCGTTCTGGCTGCTCTGCCTCTGGGCCGTGCCCTACGGCCTCGGGGCGGGCGCGGTGGACGCGGCGCTCAACAACTTCGTGGCCCTGCACTACGCGGCGCGGCACATGAACTGGCTGCACAGCTTCTGGGGCCTGGGCGCCTCGATCAGCCCGTTCATCATGAGCTACGCCCTCACCTCGGGGCTGGGCTGGTCCAGCGCCTACCGCATCGTCGGCGTCGCGCAGGCCGTGCTCACGGTCGTGCTGATCGCCAGCATCCCGCTGTGGAAGAACGTGCGACCGGCCCCGGCGACCGAGCACACCGCCGAGCCCACCACCGAGCCCACCTCCGAGCACACCGAACCGGTGGGGCGCAGCGGTCACGTCCCGCTCGCCACCGCGCTCCGGATCCCCGGGGTCCTCCTGATCCTGGCCGCCTTCTTCGCCTACTGCGCGCTCGAGAGCACCGCGATCCTGTGGGCGTCGACGTACCTGGTCAGCGACCGCGGGGTCGACGCCGCGACCGCGGCCGCGTTCGCGTCCCTCTTCCTGCTCGGCATCACCGCCGGGCGGTTCCTCGCCGGGTTCTTCGCCGACCGGGTCGGCGACAAGCTGCTGATCCGCGGCGGCTTCGCGGTGGTCGGCCTCGGTGTCCTGCTGATCGGCCTGCCCGTCGGCACGCCCGTGCCCGCGCTGGCCGGGCTCGTGGTCGCGGGCCTCGGCTGCGCGCCGATCTACCCCGCGATCATCCACTCCACCCCGGCCAACTTCGGCGCCCGCAGCTCGCAGGCCGTCATCGGCATCCAGATGGCCGCGGCCTACACCGGGTCGACCCTCGCGCCGCCCGCCTTCGGCGCGCTGTCGACCTGGGCCGGGGCCTGGGTCTTCCCGCTGTTCCTCGCCGTGCTCGTGGCCCTCGGCCTGCTCATGTCCGAGCGCCTCAACCGGCTCGTCGCCCGGCGGGCCGCCGGACCAGCTCAGGGCGTGACGGCAGGCGCGGGGGCGGTCGGCACCGCCGAGCGCAGCGGATAGAGCCAGAAGCAGACGAAGGCGAGGAGCGCGAGCACCACCGGCACGCCGCCGATGAGCAGGCGGATGCCGGTGGCCACCTGCGGCACCTGCGTGGCCGCGCCCTCGACGTACCCGCTCGCGGCCAGCACGCCGGCCACGACCACCGCCTGCACCACCACGGACCCCCGCACCACGAAGCCGTTGGCGCCGAAGTACATGCCCTCGCGGCGCAGGCCGGTCCGGCGCTGGTCGTCGTCGATCACCTGGCCGAGGGCCACCTCCAGCACCTGCATGAGGCCGGCGACGCCGAGGCCGACGGCGAGCCCGGCCGCCGCGGCGCCGAGCACGGTCGTGGGCAGCAGGTACAGGCACGTCGCGAGGCCGTAGACCGCGACGACGGCGAGCATCGTGGTGCGCGGCCCGAGCCGGCGCACCACCCACGACCAGCCCCAGATCGCGGGGATCGCCGCGACGAAGATCGGCGCGAGGAGCAGCGTCGCGTCCGCGTCCGTGCCGCCCACGGTGTACTTCACGTAGAAGGGGACGCCGGCCGGCAGCACCGCCGTGGTGCTCTGCAGCAGCAGCGACCCGAGCACGTACGTGACGAACGCGCGGTTGGCGAAGGTGTACCGCAGCTGGTCGCGCAGCCCGACGGCGGACTCGCGGGCCCGCACCGCCGCGTCGGCGTCGCGCTCCACCATCCCCAGCAGCGACCAGGCGAAGAACCCGGCGCACACCACGGCGAGCGCGACGCCCATCCCGGCCCAGCCGATTGTGTCGTACAGCAGCGGCGCCCCCGCCGTGCCGAGGATCATCCCGACCAGCGCGAAGAGCTGCCGCGGGCTGTTGCCGCGCGCCCGCTCCGCCGTCGTGCGGAAGATCTCCGGGAACAGCGCGGACACGTTGAGCACGACCGCCACGTACGCGACGTCGAACACCGCCACGACGAGCAGGAACCACACCACCAGCCCCGCCGGCGGCAGGGGCGGCGGCGCCCACACGAGCGCGAAGGACACCACGAGGGGCACGACGCCCAGGACGATCCACGGCACCCGCCGGCCCCAGCGCGTGCGGCGTCGGTCGGAGGCCGCGCCGACCACCGGGTTGAGGACGGCGTTGAGGACGCCGTGCGCCACCATCGCGCCCGCGACCCACCCGGCGGGCACGCCCAGGTGGTCGACGTAGAAGAAGACGACGAACGCGGAGAACGTCTGCAGCATGAGGTTCGCCGGGAACGCCGACGCCCCGTAGGCGACGGCCTGCGCCCGGGTCGGCGCCCCCTCGAGCCGCCGGTCGCGCAGCCGGGCGAGCACGCCCGTCCCGGCCCCCGGGTCGCTCATCGCTCGCCCCGCTGCACCGCGCGCAGGTCGCGCCAGCCGACGCGGACCAGGCCCTCGCCCGCGATCACTGCGGCCACGTCCGGGTCGCGCAGCAGCCGCTCCTCGTAGCCGCGCTTGGGCGCCGCGTAGTCCACGGCGTCGCGCAGCTCGTCGTCATGCAGCATCGGGTGCAGGAAGATCTCCGTGACCCCCGGGTGCACGCCGCGGAGCAGGTCGAGGAAGCCCGCCTTCACCGCGTCGTACCCCTCGGCGTCCGGGGTGCCCTCCCCCGCCAGCTCGAACGGGTGCGTCCACAGCCGGTCGAGGATCACGACGCCCGCCTGGTCGGCGGCGGCGGTCGCGGCGTCGAGGATCGCCTGGGAGCCCGGCGCGTCGGGGTCGGCGCCCATCGCCCCGAGCCCGTCGAGCGAGCGCGGCAGCCGGAACGGCAGGCCGCGCGTCGCCGCGAGCCCCAGGGCCTGCGGCAGGAACGAGCGCCCGGTCGCCAGCCCGTAGACCGAGCCCATGTGGTTGTCCAGGTGGGTGACGTCGACGCCGGCGGCGAGGGCCGCGTCGAGCTGGGCCGCGAGCTCGGCCGCGACGTCCTCGTCGCGGGCCTGCCGCTCGACGACGTCGACCGCCGTCGGGAAGTAGCCCGCGTCGTCCACCAGCGACGTGCCCGTGCCCGTGAGCGGGCGCCACCGGTAGCGCGTCCACTCGCTGGTGAGGACCAGGTGCACGCCGACGTCCAGCCCGGGGTCCACGGCCGCCGTCGCGAGGGCGTCCGGCGCCCACGGGCACGGCACCATCACCGTCGACGAGTCCAGGAACCCCTCCGCGAGCAGCGGCAGGATCGCGCGGTTGGCCGCCCGGCACATGCCCAGGTCGTCCGCGTTGAGGATGATCGCGCGGGCGTCGGGGGCGAGCCCCAGGCGTGCGGTGAGGTCGGACGGCGGCGCGTCCGACGCGCTCACCGGGCCGCCCCGTCCACAGCCGCCGCCGCGTCGTCCGCCGCCTCGTCCGCGATCCGGGCGCGCAGCGCGGCGCCGGCGGCCCACGCGGCCCCCAGCACGGCGCCGTCCGCGCCGAGCGGCGACGCGTCCACGTGCACGGGCAGGACGCCGATGCGGTCGCGGAGGTACGTGGCGACCCGGTCGTGGATCGCCGGGCGCGCGGCCTCGTCGGCGAGGACGAAGGCCTCCGGGTCGAGCACGATCGCCAGCGACGCGACGATGACCGCGACCCGGCGCGCCAGCTCCGCGACGACGTCGTCGGCGACGCCGTCACCGTGCTCCGCACGGTCGAGCAGCTCGCGGACGGTGATGTCCTCCGGCAGGTCGTGGTCCTTCGCCAGGGCCGCGATCGCGGCGTCGCCCAGCACCTGCTCCCCCAGCGCGTGCCCCGGCTGCGGCAGGAAGGCCACCTCGCCGGCGATGCCGGCGGCGCCCCGGTGCACCCGGCCGTCGAGCACGATGCCGGCCCCGAAGCCCTCGCCGAACGAGACCGTCACGAACGACGAGCGCCCGCGCCCCGCCCCACGGTGCTGCTCCGCCACCGCCGCCAGGTTCACGTCGTTGTCCAGCGTCACCGGGCAGCCGAGGGCGTCGACCAGGGCGTCGTGCAGCGCCGTCCCGCCCTTCTCGAACCCGGGCACGTGCAGCACCGTGGTGCGGTCGGCGCCGACGACGGCGGGGAACGCGACGACGGCGCGGGTCGGCTCGACCCGCCGGCCCGGCGCGAGCCGGGCCTCGACGTCCTCGCGGCAGGAGTTCGCCAGCACGGCCGCCGCCCGCGCCCGCGCCACGGGGGTGCGCTGCACGTCCCGCCGCTCCGCACGCGCCCGGACGGCGCCCGTCGCGTCCACCAGGGCGACGCGCACCCGGTCGCGGGCGACGTCCACGCCGAGCCCGAAGGCGGCGTCCGGGTCCACCCGGAACGCGCCCTCGGCGCCGTCGTCCGCGGCCGCGCCGCTCGCCCGGAGCGCCGCGAGCGCGTCGGCGACGGTCGCGCGCGGCAGGCCGGTCGCCTCGGCCGCGGAGGCGTCGTCGCCCGGGCCGTCGGCCACCAGCGAGTCGAGCACCTCCAGCACGTCGGACCCGCGCAGCGGGCCGGGAGTTCCGGTGTCAGGGGTGGTGGGCATCTGGCCTCCGTCGCAGCGGGGCGGGACGCGATCGTCCCGGCGCTGCGAGCCTAGCCACGCCCCGGCGAGGTTGTCGACGCGAGGTGTCGGTGCTGCTCAGCCGCCAGATCGGCGGCCGAGCGCCCCGGTCAGGACTGCGCGCTCTCGTGCGACCGCCCGATGCCGCGCACCGCGTCCACCGCCCCGCGCACGCGGCGCGCGTTGACCGCGAGCACGACGTCCCGGTACTGCCCGGCGCGGTGCAGCTGCCCCTTGAGGTCGTTCGACGACGCGCGGTGCTTGAGGTCGCACGGCACCTCGACGGCCACGTACCCCTGCCGCAGCAGGTCGATCGTCATGCCCGTCTCGACGCCCCAGCCGTGCGCCAGCGGCGTCGCCGCCTCGAACGCCTCGCGGGTGAGGCAGCGCATGCCGGACAGCGGCTGGCTCGGGCTCCACCCGGTGAGGTGCTGGATCGCGCGCCGTGCCGTGCCGACGACGATGCCGCGGCCGCCCGCGCCGGTCTGCTTCGGCAGCAGCGCGATGGCGAGGTCGGCCACGCCCTCGCGCACCGGGGCGACGAGGGGGGCCGTGTTGACGGCGGTGTCGCCGAGGTCCCCGTCGACGAACAGCAGCAGCCGCGGGGCGCGGCCGTCGGCGTCGCGCATCGCGACGACCGCCGCGCCGGTCTCCATCGCGGCCGCCTTGCCGCGGTTGTGCGAGTGCCGCACGACGACGGCACCGGCGTCGCGCGCCACGTGCTGCGTGTCGTCGGTCGAGCCGTCGTCGACCACGAGCACGAGGTCGACGTGCGGGATCGCGCGGGCCGAGCGCACGGTCGCCGCGATGCGCGCCGCCTCGTCCTTCGCGGGGATGATCACCGCGACGCGCTGCGGGTTGCCCCGCCCCTGCGCGGCCGGCGGTCGGGGGGTCTTGGCGACCGGCAGCGCCCCCACGCGCGTCGTCGCGACGCTGCCGTCGCCGCCGGCGACGGAGTTCCGCTCGCCGGCCTCGTCCTGGCTGGTGGACACCTCAGCGCCCGTGCGGGTCGCCCCGTGGTCCGTGTTCACGACTCCCTGCCTGTTGGGTTCTCTCGCCCGTGTCGGCCGGCGGTCCGCCGGCGTGCTGTGCGGTGTCCCCTTGGGGGAATCACCGGGGATCAGAAGAGCAATCTTTTCCTGAGAAACTGTACTCCCCCGGAACGCCCGACCCCGGGTCAAGAAACGGTGTCGACCGGGACGGTCCGTGAAGATCGTGCGGAGCCCGCGACGTCGCGGGGATGCCGCCGGCGGCCGGGCCGCCGGGCGGCGCCGCGTCAGCGCAGCGTCACCTGTCGGGAGACGATACCGGCCCGGGCCCGTCGCTCGTTCGCGTCCAGCGGCTCGGTGACCGCGAGCGCCGCCTCGAGGCGGCCCGCGAGCTCCGCCACCGGCTCCTCCAGCTCCGCCGCCTCGGTGCCGCGCGGCAGCTCCCAGACCGGCACGACGAGCCCGCAGGCGCGGAACATCCCGAGGAACTTGCCGCCCGCGAGGCCGGACTCGCGGCGCGCGTGCAGCCGCGCGATCGCGTCGACGACGGCGTCCTCGTCCTCGGTGCGCGCCCACCGCAGGAACTCGCGCGACATCCGGCACCAGTACGCCGCGGGGACCGACGCCAGCTTCACGGTGGGGATGGACGACTCCGCCGCCTCGTCGAGGGACGCGCGGATCTCGTCCGTCATCTGCGTGCCGGCGTCGATCCAGTAGTCGTACCCGTCGTGCACGGTCACCTCGAACGGGACGTCGAGGTCGAGCAAGTCCTGCAGGCGCGGGTCGTCGTCCGCCGCGGCCGGCAGGTCCTCCGGCAGCACGCCCGAGCCGGGCTCCGCCGCGAGCGCCGCGAGGAGCGCGGCGGCCAGGTCGCGGCTGAGGTCGTCGGACGCGCCCAGGCCCTGCAGCGCGAGCAGCACCGTGCCGTCCTCGCGGTGCAGCGCGCACCAGCCGCCGGGCAGGACGGTCGTGACGGTGACGTCGCGCCCCCCGTGGTCGGCCGTCGTCCGCGCCGTCGCCGTGGCGGACGGCACCACCTCGCGCAGCGCGACCCAGTCCGCCTCCCCGGGAAGACCCTCGAACGGACGCAGGACAGGGGCGGTCGCGGTGCTCTTGGCCATGCCCGCGATCCTAGCCGGAGCCCACCTCGTCACTCCCGCCCGCCAAGTGCCGAAGTAGTCCAGCCCGTGCCGAGGTAGTCCGAGTCGTGCCGAGGTAGTCCGAGTCGTGCCGAGGTAGTTCGAGTCGTGCCGAGGCCCCGCGATCTCGAGCTCTCCAGGACTACCTCGCGGGAACTCGAACTACCTCGGCACGACTCGAACTACCTCGCGGGCTCTGGAACTACCTCGGCGCACTCCGGACTACCTCGCGGCGTGGGTACGGTGACGGGATGGAGCCGTGGCGCCGCCTCGTGGCGGACTACCGGTCGGGCCTCGGCGACGGCGGCCGGCCCGACCCCCGGACGGACGGGGCCGCGCCGGACGACGGGCCGCCGCTCGACGGCGCGCGGGACGCCTGGCTCGCCGCCACGCTGCCGGCGCTGGACCTGGCGCTGGGGTCGGTCGCGGCCCTCGCCTCGGCCGCGGCGCGCGCCGGCGCGACGGGCCCCCTGGTGGAACGGGGGCCGGCGCCCGCCCGGGTCGCCGCGTCGTTCGGCTCGGACCGGCTGCTGCGGCTCGACGGCCGCCCGGTGCCGGGTTTCGCGCCGCTGTCCGGCTTCTTCCGCACCGGCGACGGCTGGGTGCGCACGCATGCCAACTACCCGCACCACCGGGCCCGGCTGCTGCACCTGCTCGGCCTGCCCGACGGCGCCGACCGCGACGACCTCGCCGCCCGGCTCGCGGACGCGTCGGGCGCGGAGCTGGAGGACGCCGCCGCGGCGGCGGGCGCGATCGTCGTCCGCGTGCGCAGCGAGGCCGAGTGGCGGGCGTCCGCGCCCGGCCGGGCCGCGTGGCGCGGGCCCCTGGTACGGACCGGGTCACGTGCGGACGCCGTCGTGCGACGGGCCCCGCTCGCGGGCGGTGCCGCGCCCCTCGCGGGGGTGCGCGTGCTCGACCTCACCCGCGTCATCGCCGGCCCCGTCGCCACCCGGGCCCTGGCCGCGCTCGGCGCTGACGTGCTGCGCGTCGACCCGCCCGTGCCCGCCGAGATCCGGCACCAGCACCTCGACGTCGGGCAGGGCAAGCGCAGCACCCTGCTCGACCTGCGCGACGCGGGCGACCGCGGGCGCGCGCAGGCGCTGCTGGACGACGCCGACGTGCTGGTCACCGGCTACCGCCCCGGCGCGCTCGACCGGTTCGGGCTGCGCCCGCCGCCCGGCGCCGTCGTCGCGCGCGTGTCCGCCTGGGGCGGCGACGGCCCGTGGGCGCGCCGCCGCGGCTTCGACTCGATCGTGCAGGCGGCGTCGGGGATCGCCCTGGTCGAGTCGCCCGACGGCGCCACGCCCGGTGCGCTGCCCGCCCAGGCGCTGGACCACGCGACGGGCTACCTGCTCGCCGCCGGCGTCGTCGACGCGCTCGCCGCCCGCCGCGAGGACGGGCGCGGGCGCGACGTCTCGGCCGCGCTGGCCCGCACCGCGGCCTGGCTGCTCGACGCCGACGGCCGCGACCCCGGGCACGCTCCGGCCGCCGCGCCCGGTCCGGAGTCGGTCGTGAGCCACGGCCACCGCCCGCGCGTCACGACCGCCCGCCCCGCGCTGCCCGGCCACGACGACCACCCGGTGCCCGCACACCCGTGGGGCGGCGACCACGCCGCGTGGCAGGCGCCGGCGCGGGGGTGATCCCGGGACCGGGGCGTGCGAGGGGGCCGGGGTTCTGGTCTCATCGGACCTGACCCGGCGCGCACCGCCCGGGCGGTGAGAGGGGTCGACGATGGCGGTCGTGACGCGGGGGTTCGGGGGCGGGCGCCCCGAGCCGGAGCACGAGATCCCGCCGGGACAGTTCGTCACGGACGACTTCCCCGTGCTGTCGGCGGGGCCGACCCCGAACGTGGACGAGTCCCGCTGGGAGCTCACCGTGCGCACCGAGACGGGCGAGGGCACCTCCTGGACGTGGGAGCAGCTCCTGGCGCTGCCGGCGGAGGACGTCGTCACCGACATCCACTGCGTCACGCACTGGACCAAGCTCGGCACGACGTGGCGCGGCGTCTCCCTGGACACGCTGCTGGCCGACGTCGAGACGAGCGCGGAGTTCGTCATGGCGCGCTCCTACGGCGGGTACACGACGAACCTGCCGCTGCAGGACCTGCTCGACGGGCAGGCGTGGGTGGCGTTCGAGTTCGAGGGCGAGCCGCTGGAGCCGGTGCACGGCGGCCCGGCGCGGCTGCTGGTGCCGCACCTGTACTTCTGGAAGAGCGCCAAGTGGTTGCGGGGTCTGGACCTCATGGACGACGACGACCTGGGCTTCTGGGAGCAGAACGGGTACCACGCCTACGGCGACCCCTGGCTCGAGCAGCGGTACGCGTGAGCTGGCACGTCGCGACCGTCGTCGGCGCGCGGCCCCTGACGCGCACGGCCCGCGCGCTGACCCTGTCGGTGCCCGGGTTCGTCGGCGCGCTGCCCGGCCAGCACGTCGACCTGCGGCTCACCGCGCCCGACGGCTACCAGGCCACCCGCGCCTACTCGCTCGCCGAGACCGGGCACGACGAGCGCGTCGACCTCGTCGTGGACGAGGTGCCGGATGGCGAGGTGTCGCCCTACCTGGTGCACGACGCCCGGCCCGGCGACCAGCTCGAGGTGCGCGGCCCGCTCGGCGGGTACTTCGTCTGGGACGACGCCGACACCTCTCCGGTGCTGCTCGTGGGCGGCGGCTCCGGCGTCGTGCCGTTCCTCGCGATGCTGCGCGCCCGCCGCAGCGCGGGGCGCCGGGCGCCGTTCCGGCTCGTGTGCTCCGTGCGCACGCCCGCCGACGCGATCGAGCGCGGGGAGATCGACACCCCCGACCGCGGGCTCGACGTGCGCTGGGTCTTCACCCGCGAGGCCCCGCCCGGCTGGCCGGCCCCGCCGCGCCGGATCACGACCGACGACCTCGTCGCCCCCGGCTTCGGGCCCGACGACGGCACCGCCGTGTTCGTCTGCGGCCCCACCGGCTTCGTGGAGGCGGCGGCGGGCCTGCTCACCGCCCTCGGGCACCCGCCCGACCGCGTCCGCACCGAGCGCTTCGGAGGTGCCTGATGTCGTCCCCCGCCGTCCCTGCCACCCTCGACGGCTCCGCCCTGGCCGGCGCGCTCAGCGAGGTCTACGCCTTCGAGACCACCCGCGCCGTCGTGCGCTGCGCGTCCTGCGGGCACACCGACGCCCTCGCCCGCACCACCGTGCACCTGTCCGCCATGGGCGGCGTCATGCGGTGCGCGACCTGCACTGCCGTGCTGCTCGTCGTCGTCGAACGCCCCGACGGCGTCCGCGTGTCCGCGTCCGGCGCGGCGTGGGTGCAGGCCCCGCCCCACTGACCCCTCACAGGTGGTCGAGCCACTGCAGCACGGCGCCCTCGCGCAGCGCCCACGGGCAGATCTCGACCTCGTCGACGCCGAGGGCGCGCATGGTCTCCTCCGCCACGACCGCGCCGCCGACGATCTGGTACGTGCGCTCCGGCGTCACGCCCGGCAGCGCGGTGCGGCCCTGCGCGGTGAGGCGGGCCAGGCGCGGCACCCAGTCCGCGAGCTGGGGCAGGCGCAGCCGCCACCGGTCGTCCGGGCCGACGGCCTCCACCTGCATGCCCGCCAGCCGCGCGAGGGAGCGGAAGGTCTTCGACGTCGCGACCACGTGGTCGGGCGCCGGCACCGCGGCCAGCCGGTCGACGACCGGCGCGAGCAGCGCGCGGGCGTGCACGCGCAGGGCCTGGACCTGGTCGGGCGGGGGCGGGTCGTCGGGCAGGTACTCGCGCGTCGTGCGGCCGGCGCCGAGCGGCACGGACGCGGCGAGGTCCGGCTCCTCGTCGACGCCCGACGCGATCTCCAGCGAGCCGCCGCCGACGTCGAGGACCAGCAGCCGCCCGGCCGCCCACCCGTGCCAGCGGCGGGCCGCGAGGAAGGTGATCCGGGCCTCGTCCTCGCCCGACAGCACCTGCACCTCACGGCCCACGCGCCCGGAGATCTCGGCGAGCACCGTCGCGCCGTTGGTGGCGTCGCGCAGCGCGGAGGTCGCCATCGGCAGCAGCTCGTCCACGGCGGACGCGCGCGCGAGCCCCATGACGTCGTCGACGGCCGCGAGCATCGCCCGCCGCCCCTCGTCGGACAGCGCGCCGTCGGCGTCGAGGTAGCGCATGAGCCGCACGGTGATCTTGCGCTCCGCGTGCGGCACGGGCCGCACCCCGTAGCGGGCGTCCAGCACGAGCAGGTGCACCGTGTTGGAGCCGATGTCGATCACGCCGAGGCGACGCGCCGGGGCCGAGGCTGCGCTGGTCATGGCAGCCGAGCGTAGCGGCGCCGTCGGACGGCGTGACCTCCCCGGGCGCGACGACGCCCGGTCCCGCGGGGCGGGGCCGGGCGTCGTGAGCCGGTCAGCCGTGAAGGATCAGGAGAGGGCCTTCGCCTTGAGGCGCTCGTACTCCTCGGGGGTGATGGTGCCCTCGTCGAGCAGCTTCTTCGCCGAGGCGATGTGGTCCGCGGGGCTCCCCGCGACCTCCCGGATGTACGCGTCGGTGCCGGCCTTGGCCTCCTTCACCGCCGCGAGCTGGCGCTCCGACATCCCCCGCCCGCGGGCGATGAGGTAGACCAGCGCGGTGAGCATCGGGACGAAGATCAGGAAGACGACCCACACGGCCTTCCACCAGCCCGACAGCTCACGGTCGCGGAAGAGGTCCGTGAGGATCTGGAAGAGCACGATCAGGTAGGCCACGAACAGGAAGATCCAGACGAGGTACCAGAAGAAGTCCCAGAAGGTGTCCATCGCGCGTGTCCTTTCGAGCGGTCCCAACCATCGACAGGTCGACCGGTGGCGGACCCGTTGCCCGCGCTCGGAACGCTAGTGGCGACATGCCGGACGCGCGCGCCGAAACGGGGTGATCTGGGCCGCGACCCGGCGAACCGGGCTCTGCGGGAGGTTTGCGACAGCCCGCGCGGGAATCCGACAGGTCAGCGCCGGACGGCGCGCTCGGCGTCCTCGACGAGCTCCTCGGCCCCCGCCACGACGGCGGCCTCCTCGGCCCGTGCCCGGGCCAGCGCGTCCGCGCGGACGGCCACGATCTCGCCGTGCAGGGCGGCGTGCACCCGCTTGCGGACGTCGCGCGCGATGGCGTCGACGTCGGCCTCGTCGGGCGTCTCGCCGCGGGCCGCGAGCTCGGTCGTGAGGCGGTCGACCGCGGCGTCGACCTCACGGCGGACCTGCTCCTCCGCGGCGTCGAACAGGGCGACGACGGCGGCGTCCGCGGCGCGGCCCAGACGGGTCTCCTCGAAGTCCGCGGCGGCATCGTCCACGATCCGCCGGGCCCGGTCGACGACGTCCGCGGCGGTGGCCGGGGCGTGCGCCTTGAGCGTGCCGAGGTCGTACAGCAGCACGCCCTCGACGTCCGCGACGCGCGGGTCGACGTCGCGGTGCAGCGCCAGGTCGAGCACCACCAGGGGGCGCGGCTCCGGCTCCTCGCCCGCGGCGGCCGCGGCCCGCTCGCGCGAGCGCACCACCGCGGCGGCGTCGAGCACGTACTCCAGCGACGCCTCGGCCTGCCCGTCCCCGACGGTGCCGGCGGTGCCGTCGGGACGGCGGCCGCGGGCGCCCGAGCACGAGACGACGAGGTCGGCGTCGGCGAGCGCCTCCACCAGGTCCGGCGCGGCCTCGACGTCGTGGCTCTCCGCGAAGAGCTCGGCGCGGCCGGAGCGGGAGTACACCCGCACGTCGTCGCAGCCGCGGGCGCGCAGGGCCGCCACCGACGCCCCCGCGTACGAGCCGGTGCCGATGAGCACCGTGCGCACGCCCCGCCACGACCCGTCGTGGTCGGCGCGCCCCTGGGGCACGTCCCGGCCCGCGACGTCCCGCCCGGCGAGGTCCAGCCCGAGCGCCACGACGGAGCGCCCGGCGGCGCCGAGCTCCGTCCGCGTGCCGACGCGCTTGGAGGTGCGCGACGCCGTCTGGAACAGCAGCTCGAGGGTCTTGGACGTGGTGCCGTCCGCGCGGGCCTCGGCGAGGGCGCGCTTCACCTGCCCGGCGATCTCCCGCTCCCCCACGACCATCGAGTCCAGGCCCGCGGCCACGGTGAACAGGTGCGAGGTGACCTCCGGGCCGGTGCGGACCGTGAACGAGTCGGCCGCGACCTCCTCGGTCACCCCGGAGCCGGCCGCGACCAGCGCCGCGACGTGCCGCGTCGTGTGCCGGACGGCGTCGCCGTGCACCGGCGCGTCGACGTCCAGGTAGAGCTCGAAACGGTTGCACGTGGAGATCACCACGGCCCCCTGCACGGGCCCGCAGGAGCCCACGGCGACGCGCCCGACGGAGCCGGACCCGGTGGACAGCCGCTCGAGGGCGTCCAGGTCGAGCTCGCGGTGCGAGGCGGTGAGGGAGAGGAGTACCACAGTGGCTCCACTTTAAGAGGGCCGAAGAGGCGGGGCAGAATCATGAACCGTGACATCCCCCACGATCCCGGCCGAGACACCTTCGGCGCCGAGCCAGCTGCCCGCCGACCACCCGCTGGTCGACGGCCGGACGACGCACGCCCCGCTGGTGCGTGCCCTGCGGGGCGACCGTCCGGACGTGACCCCCGTGTGGTTCATGCGGCAGGCGGGCCGGTCCCTGCCCGAGTACCGCGAGGTCCGTCAGGGGGTAGGGATGCTCGACTCCTGCCTCCGGCCACCGCTCGCGGCGGAAATCACCCTCCAGCCGGTGCGCCGCCACCGGGTGGACGCCGCCGTCTTCTTCAGCGACATCGTCGTGCCGCTGCGGCTCGCGGGCGTGGACGTGGACATCAAGCCCGGCGTCGGGCCGGTGATGGACCAGCCGTACCGCACGGCCGAGGACGTCGCCCGGCTCACGTCGCGCACGCTCGACGACGGCGCGCTCGCGCCCATCGCGGAGGCCGTGCGCCTCACGGTGGCCGAGCTGGGCGACGTGCCGCTGCTCGGGTTCGGCGGGGCGCCGTTCACGCTCGCCGCCTACCTGGTCGAGGGGCGGCCGTCGCGCGACCACCTCGCCGCGCGCACCCTGATGCACGCCGACCCGGAGACGTGGGCCCGCCTCACCGCCTGGACCGCCGAGCTCACCGGACGCTTCCTGCGCACGCAGGTGCTGGCCGGCGCGTCCGCCGTGCAGCTCTTCGACTCCTGGGCCGGCTCCCTGGCGCTGGCGGACTACACGGCGCACGTCGCGCCGTCGTCCACCGCCGCGCTGGCCCACGTCGCCGACCTGCGCACGCCGGGCGCCGACGGGGGCGGCGGCCTCCCGGCCATCCACTTCGGCACCGGCACCGGGCACCTGCTGCCGGCGCTGCGCGACGTGCTGGACGCCGCCGGGGTCACGCACCCCGCCGTCGGTGTCGACTACCGCACCCCGCTCGACGAGGCCGCCGCCCAGCTGGCCGACCACCCGCGCGGCGCCGTGCCCGTGCAGGGCAACATCGACCCCGCGCTGCTCGGCGCCCCGTGGCCGGTGCTCGAGGCGCACGTGCGCGACGTCGTCGCGCGCGGCGCCGGCGCTCCCGGGCACGTGGTGAACCTCGGCCACGGCGTACCCCCGGACACCGACCCGACCGTGCTGACGCGCGTCGTCGAGCTGGTCCACTCGCTGTGACGCCCCTCCCGCCGCTCGGCGCCCCCGACGCGACCTCCGGCCGGCCCGCCCGGCCGCCGGAGCACGTCGACGCGGTCGTCGTCGGCGGCGGGATCGGCGGGCTCGTCGCGGCACGCACCCTCGTGCACCGCGGCCTGCAGGTGGTGCTGCTCGAGGCGTCCGACCGCGTGGGCGGCCCCGTGCGCGGCGGCGCGTTCGGCTCCCTGCCCGTGCGGCTCGACCTCGGCGCCGAGTCGTTCGCGGCGCGCGGCACCGCGGTCACGGACCTGGCGGAGGAGCTCGGGCTGGAGGTCGTGAGCCCGGCCCCGCTGTCCGCGTGGGGGTACGCGGCGGGCCGCGCCTTCCCGCTGCCGAAGGCGGGCGTGCTCGGGATCCCGTCGGTCCCGTGGGCGGCCGACGTGCGGCGCGCGATCGGCTGGCCCGGCGTCGCGCGAGCGGCCTGGGACCGCCTCCTGCCGCGCTTCGTCGCCGACACCACCGACCTCGGCTCGCTGGTGCGCTCCCGGCTCGGGCGGCGCGTGGCCGACCGGCTCGTGGCGCCCGTCGCGACGGGCGTGCACTCCGCGCCGCTCGACCGCCTCGACGTCGCCGCCGTCGCGCCCGGCCTGCTCGACGCGTTCGCCCGCACGGCGTCGCTGTCCCGCGCCGTCGGGGAGCTGCGCGCGGCCGCCCCCGCCGGGTCCGCCGTCCGGGGGGTCGACGGTGGCATCCACGCGATCGTCGAGGCGCTCACCGGCGAGATCGCCGCGAGCGCCGAGGAGTTCGCCGACTCCCCGCGCACCGATGCGACCGGACCCATCCACGCCGCCGTGCGCGTGGGGCAGCAGGTCGACGGCGTGCAGCGGGTCGGCGCGGACTGGCAGGTCACCACGACCGTCGGCGACACCGTGCGCGCCCCGCGGCTGGTCGTGACGACGCCGCACGTCGCGCCGCTGCTGGCGCCGTGGGTCGCCGCGCCGGGTCAGGCCGCGCCGGGCGCGGTGCCCGTGCCGACGCCGGAGCCCGGCGCCGACATCTGGCTCGCGACGCTCCTGCTCGACGCCCCCGAGCTCGACGACGCGCCCCGCGGCTCCGGGCTGCTCGTCGCTCCGGACGCCGAGGGCGCGGGAGGCTCGGGTGTCGCCGGCACCGCCGGGGTGCGCGCGAAGGCCCTGACGCACGCGACGGCGAAGTGGCCGTGGCTGGCCGACCGGGTGCGCGCCGCCGCCGGGCCGGGGGTGCACGTGGTGCGGCTGTCGTACGGCCGGATCGGCACCGCGACCGAGCCGCCGTCGGCCGAGCAGGCCGCGCGCGACGCGTCCGCCCTGCTCGGCGTCGACCTCACCGACCGGGTGCGCGACCACCTGCTGCAACGCTGGGACGGCTCCCTGCCCCCGCCGACCCCCGCGTACCGCGCGCAGGTCGGGTCGTTCACCGCCGCCGTCGGGCACACCCCAGGCCTGGCCGTGACGGGCGGCTGGGTGGCCGGCACGGGCCTCGCGGCGATCGTCGCGCACGCGCAGGCCGCCGTCGCCGCCCTCTGACCCGCGAGTTGTCAGGGCCACGCGCACCAATACCTTCGCGTGCCCCTGACAGGTCGCTGAGCGCGCGAGTTGTCAGGGCCAGGTACACAGGAACCTTCGCGTGGCCCTGACAGCTCGCGGGCGGCGGTGGTGACGCATCGTCATGACCGGGCGTCACGACGTCGGGGGGAACGGTGTGAGATCGGCCTCCAGCCCGCTCGGAGTTGTCCACAGGCCGCGCCGCTGCGCGACACTGGACGGGTGAGCACCCCCGAGACCGCCCCCGCCCCGCTGCGCCTCGGCACCCGCGGCAGCGCCCTCGCGACGACGCAGTCCGGCCTGGTCGCGCGCCGGCTGGAGGAGCTGCTGGGCCGGCCGGTCGAGCTGGTGCGCATCCGCACGGAGGGCGACGTCAAGACGGGCTCCCTCGCCTCGCTGGGCGGCACGGGAGTGTTCGTCACCGCGCTGCGGGAGGCGCTCCTCGACGGGCGGTGCGACGTCGCGGTGCACTCGCTCAAGGACCTGCCGACGGCGCAGCCCGCCGACCTCACGATCGTCACGCCCGAGCGGGAGGACCCGCGCGACGCCCTGTGCGGCCGCGACGGCCTCACGCTCGACACGCTGCCGCGCGGCGCGCGCGTCGGCACGGGCTCCCCCCGCCGGGCGGCGCAGGTGCAGGCGGCGCGGCCCGACGTCGAGCTGGTGGACATCCGCGGCAACGTCGAGACACGCCTGGCCCGCGCGCTCGGCCCGGACGCCGACCTCGACGCCGTCGTGCTGGCGCTCGCCGGCCTGTCCCGGCTGGGCCGCACCGAGGTGGTCACGCAGGCGCTCGACCCGGCCGTCGTGGCGCCCGCCCCCGGGCAGGGCGCGCTCGCCGTCGAGGCGCGCACCGCCGACCTCGCCCCCGGCAGCCCCCTGGCGGAGGCGTTCGCCGCCCTCGACCACCGGCCCACGCGGCTCGCCGTGCTGGCCGAGCGCGCGGTGCTCGCGCGGCTCGAGGCCGGGTGCGCGGCACCGGTCGGCGCGCACTCCCGCGTCGAGGCGGGCGAGCTGCAGCTCACCGCCGTCGTCGCGCGGGTCGACGGCACGGAGCAGCTCACGCACAGCGCGTCCGCCGTCCTCGCGCCGCACGACGCCGTCGCGCAGGACGACGCCGCGACCGCCCTGGGCGTCCGCGTGGCCGAGGCGCTGCTCGCCGACGGCGCGGCCCGCCTCGCGCCGCTGGTGGGCGGCACGGGCGAGCCCCGGACGGGCGAGGACGACGACGTCGCGCCGCGCTCCGACGTCGAGCCCCTGCACACGCCCACGGGCACCGACGACCCGGAGGGCGCGTGACCGCCGAGGACGCCGCACCCGCGGCCGCGACCCCGGCGAGGTCCGTGCTCGTCGCGCGCGCGCCGGAGCGCGGCGCGGGCCTCGCGTCGCTGCTGCGCGACCGGGGGCTGGAGGTCGTGGTCGCCCCGGTGATCGAGCGCGCCCCCGCGGACGACCTCGCCCCGCTCGACGACGCCGTCCGCGGCCTGGCCCGCGGCGCCTTCGTCTGGGCGGTCGTGACCAGCGTCAACGCCGTCGACGCGCTCGCCGACGCCGCCGCCCGGACCGGCACCAGCCTCGCCGGGGCGCCCGTCCGATGGGCCGCCGTCGGGCCCGCGACGACCCGGGCCCTCGCCGCGGCCGCCGTCACGACCGACCTCGTGCCGGACAAGGACGCCACCGCCGCCGGCCTGGTCGCGGCGTTCCCCGACCCGGCCGTCACCGACCCGGAGACCCCGGCCGTGCTGCTGCCGCTCGGGGACCTCGCCCGCCCGACGCTCGACGAGGGCCTGGCCGACCGCGGCTGGGTGCCGCACGTCGTCACCGCGTACCGGACCGTGCGCCACGAGCTGCCGGCGGACGTCGCGGCACGCGCCCGCGCCGGCGGCTTCGACGTCGTCGTCGTCTCGTCCGGCTCGGTGGCGCGGGAGCTCGCCGCCCAGGCGGGCACCGGCACGCCCGTCGTCGCCATCGGCGGCCCTTCGGCCGACGCCGCCCGCGAGGCCGGGCTGCGCGTCGCCGCCGTCGCGGACCACCCGACCGACGACGCGCTCGCCGCGGCGGTCGCCACCGCCCTCGCCGCCGACCCGACGGCGACCGACCCCACCACCTCCACGAAGGAGCACCCGTGAGCACCTCGGGCACCGGCATCGTGTACCGACCGCGCCGCCTGCGCACCACCCCCCGGATGCGGCGGCTGGCCGCCGAGACCCGCCTGCACGCGGCGGACCTCGTGCTGCCGCTGTTCGTCAAGGAGGGCCTGGCCGAGCCCGCCCCCATCACGTCGATGCCCGGCCAGGTGCAGCACACCGAGGCCACGCTGCGCGACGCCGTCGCCGACGCCGCCCGCGCCGGCCTGGGCGGGGTGATGCTGTTCGGCATCCCCGCCGAGCGCGACGCGACCGGTACCGCCGGCGACGACCCGGACGGCATCCTGCAGCGCGGGATCCGGATCGCGCGCGAGGCCGTCGCGGCGGTGGAGCCCGAGACCGGGCGCCCGGGCCCCGTCGTCATGGCCGACACGTGCCTCGACGAGTTCACCGACCACGGCCACTGCGGCGTCCTCGCCGCCGACGGCACCGTGGACAACGACGCCACCCTCGACCGGTACGCCGCGATGGCCGTCGCGCAGGCGCGGGCGGGCGCGGAGGTCGTGGCGCCGTCCGGGATGATGGACGGCCAGGTGGCCGTGATCCGCGACGCGCTCGACGACGCCGGCTTCGACCAGGTGGGCATCCTCGCCTACAGCGCCAAGTACGCGAGCGCGTTCTACGGCCCGTTCCGCGAGGCCGTCGACAGCGCCCTGCAGGGCGACCGCCGCACCTACCAGATTGACGCCGCCAACGCCCGCGAGGGCCTGCGCGAGGCGGACCTCGACCTCGCCGAGGGCGCGGACATGGTCATGGTGAAGCCGGCCGGCACGTCGCTCGACGTGCTGCGCGGCGTCGCGGACCGGTCCGACGTACCGGTCGCGGCGTACCAGGTCAGCGGCGAGTACGCGATGATCGAGGCGGCCGCCGCGCACGGCTGGATCGACCGGAAGGGCGCTGTGCTCGAGTCGGTGACCGCCATCAAGCGCGCCGGCGCCGACGTCGTCCTCACCTACTGGGCCAACGAGATCGCGGAGTGGATCAAGTGACGGTACCGACCAGCATGACGACCGACAACCACGCCGCGTTCCTGCGCGCGCAGGCCGCGATCCCCGGGGGCGTGAACTCCCCCGTGCGGGCGTACGGCTCCGTGGGCGGCGACCCGCGGTTCCTCGCCGGCGCGCGCGGCCCCTACGTCACCGACGTCGCAGGGCGCGAGTACGTCGACCTCGTCTGCTCGTGGGGGCCGGCGCTGCTGGGCCACGCGCACCCCGAGGTCGTCGCGGCCGTGCAGGACGCCGCCGCGCGCGGCCTGTCGTTCGGTGCGCCCACCGTGGCCGAGGTGGAGCTCGCGGAGGAGATCCGCCGCCGCGTGCCCGTCGCGGAGCGCGTGCGCCTCGTGTCCACGGGCACCGAGGCGACGATGACGGCGATCCGGCTGGCCCGCGGCGTCACCGGGCGGCCGCTCGTCGTGAAGTTCGCCGGCTGCTACCACGGCCACGTCGACGCGCTGCTGGCCGAGGCCGGGTCGGGCGTCGCGACGCTCGCCATGCCCGGCACCGCCGGGGTCACGGAGGCGTCCGCCGCCGAGACCCTCGTGCTGCCGTACAACGACCTCGCCGCCGTCGAGGCCGCGTTCGCGCAGCACGGCTCGCGCATCGCGGCCGTCATCACCGAGGCGAGCCCCGCCAACATGGGCGTCGTGCCCCCGGCCGAGGGATTCAACGAGGGCCTGCGCCGCATCACGCGCGAGCACGGCGCCCTGTTCGTCATGGACGAGGTGCTCACCGGCTTCCGCGTCGGCCCGTCCGGCTGGTGGGGCCTGGAGAACGCGCGCCTGCGCGCCGAGGGCGCCGAGGGGTACGTGCCCGACCTGCTCACGTTCGGCAAGGTCGTGGGCGGCGGCATGCCGGTGGCGGGCCTGGGCGGCCCGGCCTCGATCATGGACCAGCTCGCCCCCACCGGCCCGGTCTACCAGGCGGGCACGCTCTCCGGGAACCCGGTGGCCGTCGCCGCGGGCCTCACCACGCTGCGCCTGGCCGACGACGCCGTCTACGCGCGCGTCGACGCCGTCGCGGACACGCTCGCCACCGCGCTCGGTGACGCGCTGTCCGCCGAGGGGGTGGAGCACCGCGTGCAGCGCGCGGGCTCGCTGTTCTCGACCTTCTTCGGCCCGTTCGCCGCCGCCGAGGGCGTGCGCGACTACGCGCAGGCCCAGGCGCAGGAGGCGTTCCGCTACCGCGCGCTGTTCCACGCCCTGCTCGACGCGGGCGTCAACCTGCCGCCGTCCGTCTTCGAGGCGTGGTTCGTCTCCGCCGCGCACGACGACGCCGCCGTGAACCGCATCCTCGACGCCCTGCCCGCCGGCGCGAAGGCGGCTGCGGCGGCGACAGCCTGAGATCCTTGCGGCCGCGCGGGGTGCGAAAGCCTTCGCGCGGTCGCGTTCACGGGCGCCAGGGCGCCCTCCACTTCGGGAG
>NZ_JBHVBO010000061.1:0-20569 GCF_042668085.1 Isoptericola sp. NPDC057391
GGCTCGGACGGGCCGCGCCAGCGGGCGCCCCGTCCGGGCCTCTCTATCTCGCGCTCAGGGGTTCTCTATCTCGGCACTCAGAGGTCGACGCCGAGGCCCAGGTCGTCGAGGCGCACCGGGTCGCAGGTGGCCAACGAGCGGTTGCCGGCGTAGCCGATGCCCGACGCGCGCAAGCCGTCGCGGAAGCCGGCGGCGCGGCCCAGCGGGTCGGCCTCGGTGCGGCCGCGGAACACGTCGGCCAGCAGCAGGGCGTCGCCGCCGCCGTGCCCGCCGTGCCCGACGCCGACGATCGGCCGCTCCTCGGCGCGCTCCCAGTGCTTCTGCACGACGAGGCGCTCCCCCTCCGGGCGCACCGTGTCCTCGCCGAACGTCGCGGTGAAGCTCGGGTCGACGGTCGCCTTGCCGTCGGCGCCGAAGACGACGGACCCGCGCTCGACCACCTCGAGCTCGGCGCGCCCGCGCGAGCCGTTGACGACGACGCGGTACCCCTCCCACGGCGCGCTGGCCGTGAGCGAGTAGGTGAGCACCGGGCCGCCGGCGTACTCCACGACGAGCCCGAGCGTGTCCTCGGTGGTGATGCCCGCGTCGAAGACGCTGCGGTCGCGGCGGTAGCCGTCGACGGCCTGCGCCTCGGCACCGTACAGCTCGGAGAGGTAGGGGTCGGCGTCGACGTCGATGCGCCACGGGTCCACGCCCTGCTCGTTGAGCGCCCGTTCCCCCGCGGTGGGCTCGTAGCCGCTCGCGTGCGCCGCGTCGTCGCCGTAGAACCGGCGGCCGCCGCTGGCGAAGACGCGCTGCGGGACGGCGTCGATCCACCAGTTGACCAGGTCGAAGTGGTGGCTGGACTTGTGCACCAGCAGGCCGCCGTTGTTGACCTTCTCGCGGTGCCAGCGGCGGAAGTAGTCCGCGCCGTGCACGGTGTCGAGGGCCCAGTCGAAGTGGACGCTCAGCACCTGCCCGATCTCGCCGGACGCGATGACCTCGCGCAGCGCGGAGTTCCGCGGCGAGTAGCGGTAGTTGAACGTCATGGTGAGGTCGCGGCCCGTCTCGGCGACGGCGTCCGCGATCTGCCGTGCCTCGGCCTCGGTGGCCGCGATCGGCTTCTCGACGACGACGTCGACGCCCGCGCGCAGCGCCCGGGACACGAGGTCCGCGTGCGTGTTGTCGACCGACGTGACGATGAGCCGGTCGACCCGCTGCTCGTCGAGGGCCTTCTCGAGGTGGTCGGGGTGGTAGACGGGGCGCTCGCCGCCGACGGCGGCGGCGACCTTCGCCTCGTGCACGGCCGCGCGCACGGGGTTGGGCTCCACCCACGCGACGATCTCGCCGTCGTCGGCGTGGTCCCCGATCAGCGCGTTGACGTACATACCGGCGCGGTGGCCGGCACCGGCGACGGCGTAGCGTCGGCGCTCGGCGCCGGCGGGGCTGCCGGAGGGGCTGGGGACGGAGGGCATCGTCGATCTCCTTGGGTTTCGCCGCGACGGCGGCGGGGGTCGATGGAACCGAGCGGGTAAGCGGTTTCCGACAGCCTACCCGAGTCCCGTGCTCGGCCCCACCCTCGCGAGGTAGTTCGCTCCGCGCCGAGGTAGTGGACCAGACCACTACCTCGGCACGGTTCGAACTACCTCGGCACGGTTGGAACTACCTCGGCGCGGGCCGTACTACCTCGACGGGGTGATGACGACCTGGCCGGCCCAGGTGAAGCCGCCGCCGAAGCCGAAGAGCAGTGCCGGCGTCTCCGCGGGGACCTTCCCGGAGTGCCACCACTTGGACAGACCCATCGGGATGGACGCGGCGGAGGTGTTGCCGGACTCGGTGATGTCGGTGACGACGATGCGGTCCTCGAGGCCCAGGCCCTTGGCGAGCGGCTCGATGATCCGCAGGTTGGCCTGGTGAGCCACCAGCACGCCGATGTCGTCCAGCGAGAGGCCGGACGCCTCGACCACGCGGCGCGCGCGGTCGGCGGCGCGGGTGATGGCCCACTTGAAGACGGCGCGGCCGTCCTGGGCGAACTTCTCCTGCGGCGCCTCGATCACCACGGCGGGGGTCAGCTCGGGCTCCGAGCCCCACACGACGGGCCCGACGGCGGGGGTGTCGGCGGCCTGCAGCACGACTGCGCCCGCGCCGTCGGCGGTGAGGATGCAGCTGCTGCGGTCGGACCAGTCGGTCACGGCGGTGAGCTTCTCCGAGCCGATCACGACGGCGGTGCGCGCGGACCCGGCTCGGATCGCCTGGTCGGCGACGCCCACGGCGTAGGCGAAGCCGGAGCACGCCGTGTTGAGGTCGACGACGCCGGGCCCGACGACGTTGCGCAGGTCGGGCTCCTCCTCGCCCTCGGGGGTGCTCGCCCCGGGCTGGACGCCGGTGCGCAGGGCGTAGGCGACGCGGCCCGCGGTGTTGGGCGACCGGTCGAACGCCGTCGTGGTCGCGACGACCACGAGGTCGACGTCCCCGGCCGCGACACCGGCGTCGTCGAGCGCGTGCCGGGCGGCCTCCGTCGCCATGTCCGCGACGGTGACGTGGTCCGCCGCGACGTGCCGGGTGACGATGCCGGTCCGCGAGCGGATCCACTCGTCGTTGGTCTCGACGAGCTTCGCGATGTCGTCGTTGGTCATGACCCTCTCGGGCTGGTGGTGCCCGAGGCCGACGATGCGGGACCCGGCGGCGCCCGCCGGCAGCGTCAGGGCGGGTGCGGTGGACTCACTCATGGGAGCGATCATCCCACCGCACCCGCCCCGGTCTCACCCGTGCTCGCGGGGCGGGCGGGTCAGCGGCCGACCTTCTCCCCCGGTCGGGCCGGCGTCGTGTACGCCAGCGCCGGGGCGGGGGGCGTCGTCATCCCCTCGCCGAGGAAGTACGACGTGTGCGGCGGCTGGTTGTAGGCGGTGTTCTGCCACGCCACGCCGAGCCGGTAGACCGGGTCGGACATGAGGGTGCGCAGCCGGTGCTCGGTCGGGATCACCGTGGTGGCGATCCGCAGCGCCGTGGAGTCCTCGGTGCGGGTGACGATCTCCTCGCGCCAGTCGCCGAACAGGTCCGCCTGGAGGGCCGGGTTGCCCTTGGTGTCGTTGTTCGACAGCGTGCCGGTCGCGCGGTAGAGCTCCACCTGCTCACCCTTCTCGTAGTCCCACTTCGAGATGGTGGGCACGCCGGTGCGGGGGCCGTCGTCGAACTCGTGGTCGCCGATCTCCGCGAGCAGGTCGCCGTCCCAGTACGTGAGGAAGTTGGCGGCGGGGATGGTGTTCCCGATCAGCTCGCCGGACGCGGCGTGCAGCTCGCCCACGCGGGAGTTCCACGCGGCGTCGCCGCCCACGGCCCAGCCCTCGGCGCCCGCGTACCGCGGGTCGATGTCGCCCGCGGCGGCCCGGCCGGTGTCGCGGGTGGCAGGGATCGACCACAGCACCTCGCCGGTCGCCGCGTCGCGGAAGGTCGCCCCGCGGTTCCCGGAGGCGCTCATCGACTCGTGGGCCGCGAACACCTCCAGCCCGGGCCGGGACGGGTCGAGGTCCCCCACGTGCAGGGAGTCGCCGTGCCCGAGCCGCGTGTTGGAGAGGGCGGAGCCGTCGTCGTCGATCGTCATGGAGCCGAAGACGATCTCGTCCTTGGCGTCGCCGTCGACATCGGCCACGGAGAGGTTGTGGTTGCCCTGGCCCTCGTACTCCTTGCCCTCGACCTTCGAGTCGAACACCCAGCGCTGCGTGAGCTGCTCGCCGTCGAAGTCGTAGGCCGCGACCACGGCCCGGGTGTAGTACCCGCGCGAGAAGATCGCGCTCGGGTGCTCGCCGTCGAGGTACGCGGTCCCGGCGAGGAAGCGGTCGACGCGGTTGCCGTACCCGTCGCCCCAGTCCGTGACCGTGCCGCGCGGCGGCGTGTAGTCGACCGTGTCGACGGCGGCGCCGGTCGCGCCGTCGAAGACCGTGAGGAACTCCGGCCCGGAGAGCACGTAGCCGCTCGCGTTGCGGTGGTCGGCTTCGGCGTCGCCGATCACCGTGCCCACCCCGTCGACCGTGCCGTCGGCGGTCTTGGCCATGACCTCGGCCCGGCCGTCGCCGTCGTAGTCGAAGACCTGGAACTGGGTGTAGTGGGCACCGGCCCGGATGTTCCGGCCCAGGTCGACGCGCCACAGCCTCGTCCCGTCCAGCTCGTACGCGTCGAGGTAGACGTTCCCCGTGTAGCCGCCCTTGGAGTTGTCCTGCGAGTTGGTCGGGTCCCACTTGAGCACGAGCTCGTACTCCCCGTCGCCGTCGACGTCGCCCACGGACGCGTCGTTCGCGCGGTAGGAGTACGCCTTGCCGTCGGGCGTCGTGCCGTCGGCGGGCTTGTCGAGCGGCACGTCGAGGGTCTGCCGGTCCCAGACCGTGAACGCGTCGGTCGCCCACCGCTCGACCCGGCTGCCGCCCTTGACCTCGCTCACGCGGTACGTCGCCTCGGCGGTGCCGTCCGGGTCGACGAGGTTGGTCGAGCCCGTGACCGGCCGGTCGGTGATCCGCTCGCCGTCGCGGTAGACGTGGAAGCCGACGGCCTCCGGGTCGTCGCCGAGCATGCGCCAGCCGACGTACACGCCGTCCTCGGTGGACACCGCGACAGGTGAGCGGTCGATCCGCTCCGCCTGCCGCTGCGGTGTGGACGTGCTGGACGCCGTCGCCGCGGCGTCGTCCGGAGCAGGCGCGGCCGAGGCCGTGCAGACCACGGGCAGCACGAGCCCGAGGGTCAGCGCGCCCGCGGCCAGCGGGCGCAGCGCGCGGCGGTGCAGGGTTGTCGTCATCGGTTCCCTCCGGTGGTGGTGGCCTCGTCGTCGAGGCGCGTGATGGTCAGTCCGTTGAGCCAGCCCGCGGCGACGACGTCGAGCCGCCCGTCCGTCACCTCGACCGGCGCGAGCACGCGCGTCGAGGTGCCACCGCGCCCGGCGTTCACCGAGCCGCGGTCCTCGCCCTCGAGCGTCACGGCGAGGCTGGCGGTGCCGAGCATGTCGCCCCACTCGACCGCGACGACGTAGGTGCCGTCCGCGACGTCGACGGCGATCGGCGTGCTCGCCGACGGCAGCAGGAAGTCGCGCTGCAGCGCGGTCGGGACGGGGTCGAAGCCCGTGCCGCGGTCGCGCCCGCCCGGGCCGGTCGCCGAGGTGAAGCCGTACCCCCGGCCGTTCGCGTACAACGTCGTGTCGTCGAGCGGCAGGTGGCCGTCCATGGTCACGGCGCCCGCGGGCTGCACGTCGAACCGGTAGAGCGGCTCCTTGGTGGTCAGCCGCAGCGCCTCCGACGGCGCGGAGTCGCCGCGGCCGTTCACGGCCACGACCCGCACGTCGTAGGAGGCGCCCGCCTCGAGGCCGGTGAGGTCGGCCCGCCCGATGGTGGAGGTGGTCCGCAGGGCGTAGGTGTCGTCGTCGGCGCTCTTGAGCTCCACGCGGTAGACGTCGGCGCCGTCGACCGCGTCCCACGTGAGCGTGGCGCCCGTGCCCGACACGGCCGAGGCGGCGAGCCCGGTGGGCACGGCCGGCACCTCGGCGGGCGGCTCGGCCTGGATCACCTCGTCGGCGAGCGGGACGTCGAGGCGTGCCGTGTCCTGCGCGACCAGCCGCGCCATCTGGATGGCCCCGTACGCCTGGAAGTGCGTGTCGTCCTGCGTGCCGTCCGGGCGGGCCGGGTACACGCCCGCCGGCACCCACAGGAACACCGACTTCGCGGCCTCGGGCCCGATCTCGTCGAGGTAGGCGCGGCTGGAGGCCGACAGGTCGACCAGGGGCGTGCCGGTCTCCTCCGCGAGGGCCCGCGCCTGCTCGACGTACTGCGGGAACGAGACGTTCGCGTGTCCCGAGGCGTCGAAGCTGCGCCGCGAGACCGGCGTCACGAGGATCGGCGTCGCGCCGCGCTGCCGGGCGCCGTCGACGTAGGTGCGCAGGTAGTTGCGGTAGTCGGCCGGGGCGGCGTAGCGGTCGTCGACGCCGTAGCTGTTGTCGTTGTGCCCGAACTGGACGTACAGGTAGTCGCCCGGACGGATCTGGCGCAGCACCTCGTCGAGGCGGCCCTGGCTGATGAAGTTCTTCGACGACCGGCCGCCGATCGCGTGGTTGTCGACCGTGACGCCGTCCGAGAGGAACCGGTCGAGCATCTGGCCCCAGCCGGCCTGCGGCGCCCAGTAGTCGGTGTAGGTCTGCACGGTGGAGTCGCCGGTGACGAAGACGGTGGGCTCCGCGCCCGCCTCCCGCGGCGCCTGCGGGGTCACGGTGATCGCCGCGAGGTTCGCGGCCGCTCCCGCGAAGTCGAGGTTCAGCTGGCCGTCGACCAGCGCGACGTCGAACTCGGTCTCGAGGAACTCCCCGGCCGGCTTCTCGGTGGCGGGGACCTTGGCCATCTGCTCGACGGTGATCGCGATGTCGGTGGCGGCCTCCGGGTCGCCCGCGACGACGCCCACGGTGTAGTCGCCGTCGGGCAGGTCGATCACGAGCTCGGTGTCGCCGACGCGGACCAGGTCGGAGCGCAGCGGGTCGGCCCCGCCGCGGCGGACCGGGGTCACCTGGTCGGGATCCACGAAGCCGACCCGGTGCGCCTTCGAGTACGCGGGGCCCGCGACGATCCGCGTCGCTCCCGGCGCCGTCGGGCCGTTGCCGAAGTCGAGCGTGAGGCCGCCGGAGGGGATCTCCGGATCGGCGACGCCGTCGCCGACCAGAGTGCCGACGGCGACCGCGGACGGCGTGGACAGGGCGCCGTCGGCGCCGACCGCCTGCGCGCGGTAGTAGTGGACGGCGGTGGTGTCGACGGCGTCGGTCGCGTGAACGGTGCGCTCGTCGGTGCGTGCCACCACGGTGAACTCGCCGTCGACGGCGTCGCTGCGCGAGAGCACGTAGCCTGCGGCGCCCTTCACCTCGTTCCACCGCATCGACAGCGCGCCGTCGACGGCGTGGGCGACGCGGACGGCGGTGGGAGCCGGGAGGTCGGCGGCCGCGGCGGACGTCGCGGCGGTCGTGGCGGACAGGCCCGCGAGGACCAGGCCGACGGCCGTCGCGCCCGCGGCGAGGGCTCGGCGGGGGCACCGGGTCGCGGGGCGGTCGAATGATGACGGGGTAGCGCTTTCCAACGATGGACGCGCAGGGCGGTTCTCTGCTGGCACTGGTGCTCACCTCGAGGTCTCGTCGTCGAGCCGCCCTCGGCGGCCGTCGTCGGTCGCCGAGGTTGAATGGATTCAAGCAGGTGGTGCGCGACCATGATGCCCGGCGACCTGGGCAAGCACAACCCCGCACGATCCCGGTCAGGGACGCACCACGAGCCCGAACGGGACCGTGAGCACCGACCTGCCGACCCGCAGGTGGAAGCGCGTGCGCCCCCGCTTCACCAGCGTGCCGACCACCCCGTCGTACCGGCCCGGAGCGACCACGCGCAGCCGCTCCCCCGGGCGGACGCCCGCCGGGTCCACCCGCGCCGCGTCCGGTGCGGCGACGGACTGCCCGGCCGTCGGCGCCGGCGACCCGAGCTCGGGCACCGGCCGGCCCCGGTACGTCCACGACAGCAGGAAGCGGCGGTCGAAGACGGGCGAGCAGCGGGCGCACGCCTGCGGCCGCTGGGGCCGGCGGAAGCGCGTCACCCGTTGCCCGGCCGGGCAGCGGCCCACCCAGTCGCCCTCCACCTCGGGGGTCCCCTCGCGCACCACGCGCCGGCCGGTGGAGCCGATCGACCGCGCCGTCGCGCGCCAGACGGCGTCGTGCCCGTGCCGGGCACCGGCCAGCGCGTGCGCGATCTCGTGCAGCACCACCTCGCGCACGTCCGCCTCGTCGTACAGCTCCGCCAGCGGGCCCGACAGGCTGATCTCGCGACGGTCGTACCGGCACAGGCCGGCGCGCCGCCGCGCCCGGTCGAACCGGAACGTCCAGCCGGACAGCCCGTGCTCGGCCATCAGCCCGCGTGCGAGCGACGCGGCGTCCTCCCGCTCCATGCCTCGCCCCCGTCCGTCCGGCTCGTCCACGCCCGGCCGCCGCCCGCGGCCCGGCATGACGCTAGCGGGCACCGGCGACACCCCGACGACCGTCGTCCACAGGCCGCCGGGAACGGCCGGGTCAGACGCCGGCCTCCCGGGAGAACCCCTCGATGTGCGCCTTCACCGCCGCGGCGGCGGCCGCGCCGTCGCCGGCGGCGACGGCGTCGAGCACGGCGCGGTGCTCGGCGCGCAGCCGGGTGGCGGTGCGCGGCCACGACGGCAGGCGCTCGATGCCGACGGCGACGTACCCGCCGATGGCGCCGCGCAGCCCGGTCATCACGGCCTCGACCAGCACGTTCCCCGCCATGCGCACGAACTCGAGGTGGAACGCCTGGTCGAGCTCGAGGAACTCGGCCGCCGGGACGTCGTCGTCCTCCATCCGCCCCAGGAGCCGGCGCGCCTCCTCGAGGTGGGCGGCCGCGCCGGGCGCGAGGTCCGTCGCCCGCTCCGCCGCCTGGGCCACGGCCCAGGACTCGAGCAGCACCCGGGTCGCGACGACGTCCCGCACCGGCAGCGTGCCGGTGGCCACGTGCAGCCGCACCGCGGCGCCCAGGCCCGCGGCGGGGCGGTCGATGACGACGGCGCCCGCGGTCGGCCCGGACCCGACGCCGGGGCGCACGATGCCGAGCGCGTCGAGCACGCGGATCGCCTCGCGGACGGAGGGCCGGGAGACGCCGAGGTCCTCCGCGAGCGCCCGCTCTCCGGGCAGCCGCTCGCCCAGGCCCCAGCGGCCGGCGGCGATGCCCTCCTCAAGGTGGGCGAGGACTCGTTCGTGGGTGCGCACGGGCTCAGCGTAACCACCGCGTGGCACAGTGGTCTGACCACATCCGCTACAGTGGCCGCTCGGCGGCGCCGCCGTGGCGTCGCCGACCCGCCCGGGTCATGCTGGACCGAGCCGACCGGTGGCTGACCGCAGCCGCACCGCGGCGGCCTGGCGCCGGCACCGGACGGGCACGACCGCACGAAGCACAGAGGAGTCGTATGCGCATCGCCCTCGCCGCCACCTGCCTCGCCGACACCCTGTTCCCCGGGGCGCCGCGCGCGACGGTCCGGCTGCTGGAACGCCTCGGTCACGAGGTCGTCTTCCCCGCCGACCAGGCGTGCTGCGGGCAGATGCACGTCAACACCGGCTACTTCCGCGAGGCGGTCCCGGTGATCCGCAACCACGTGGAGACGTTCGCGCCGGTGGCGGACGGCGAGTGGGACGCCGTCGTCATGCCGTCCGGGTCGTGCACCGGGTCGGTGCGTCACCAGCAGGCGATGGTCTGCCGCCGCGCCGGCCTCGACGACCTCGCCGCCACCGCGGAGGCGGTGTCCGCCAAGACGTACGAGCTGTCCGAGCTGCTCGTCGACGTCCTCGGCCTCACCGACGTCGGCGCCTGGTTCCCGCACCGCGTCACCTACCACCCCACCTGCCACTCGCTGCGGATGCTGCACGTGGGCGACAAGCCCCTGCGGCTGCTGCGGGCCGTCGAGGCCATCGACCTCGTGGAGCTCCCGGCGGCGGACTCGTGCTGCGGGTTCGGCGGCACGTTCGCCCTGAAGAACGCCGACACGTCGGCCGCCATGCTCGAGGACAAGACGGCGAACGTGCGCGGCACCGCCGCCGAGGTGCTGACCGCCGGCGACATGTCCTGCCTCATGCACATCGGCGGCGGGCTGTCCCGGCAGGGCACCGGCATCCACGCCCTGCACCTGGCCGAGGTGCTCGCCTCCACCCGCGAGGAGCCGACCCCCCTGCCGGAGACGACGTTCAGCCGCCCCGGGCGGGACGACGCCACCCGGACGGAGGCCGCCCGATGAGCCGCACCTTCCTCGGTCTCCCGCGCACTCTGCGCCGGCCCGACGACGCGGAGGCACGCCGGGCCGACGAACCGTTCGGCCCGGTCCCCCACCCGCAGGAGCCCCTGCGCTGGGGCGACGACTTCCCCGCCGCCGCGAAGCAGACCCTGAAGAACGACCAGCTGCGCCGCAACCTCGGTCACGCGACGCAGGTCATCCGCACCAAGCGGGCCGCCGTCGTCGGGGAGGTACCCGACTGGGAGGCGCTGCGCGACGCCGGGTCCGCCGTGAAGCAGCAGGTCATGGCGCATCTGCCGGACCTGCTGCAGCAGCTCGAGGAGAACGTCGTCGCGCGCGGCGGCGTCGTGCACTGGGCGCGCGACGCGGCGGAGGCGAACCGGATCGTCGCCGACATCGCGAGGGCCAAGGGCGCCGACGAGGTGGTGAAGGTCAAGTCGATGGCCACGCAGGAGATCGGGCTCAACGAGGCGCTGGCCGACGAGGGCATCGCCGCCATCGAGACCGACCTGGCGGAGCTCATCGTGCAGCTCGCCGACGACATGCCGTCGCACATCCTCGTCCCCGCGATCCACCGCAACCGGTCCGAGATCCGCGACATCTTCCTCGCCCGCATGGGCGACGCCCCGCCGGACCTGTCGGACGTGCCGCGCGAGCTCGCGATGGCCGCCCGCGCGCACCTGCGCCGCAAGTTCCTGTCCGCCAAGGTGGCGGTGAGCGGCGCGAACTTCGCCGTCGCGGACACGGGCACGCTCGCCGTCGTCGAGTCCGAGGGCAACGGGCGGATGTGCCTCACGCTGCCCGAGACCCTGGTGACGGTGATGGGCATCGAGAAGCTCGTGCCCACCTTCGACGACCTCGAGGTCTTCCTGCAGCTGCTCCCCCGCTCGTCGACCGGCGAGCGGATGAACCCGTACACGTCCCTGTGGACGGGCGTGACGCCGGGCGACGGCCCGCAGGAGTTCCACCTGGTGCTGCTCGACAACGGCCGCACCGACGTGCTCGCCGACGAGGTGGGCCGCTCCGCGCTGCACTGCATCCGCTGCTCCGCGTGCCTCAACGTGTGCCCCGTGTACGAGCGGGTGGGCGGCCACGCCTACGGCTCCGTCTACCCCGGGCCGATCGGGGCCATCCTCACCCCGCAGCTCACCGCGTCGACCGGCGGCGTGTCCGGGCACCACGACCCGAACGCCTCCCTGCCCTACGCGTCGTCGCTGTGCGGCGCCTGCTACGAGGTCTGCCCGGTGAAGATCGACATCCCGTCGATCCTCGTCGACCTGCGCGCCCGGGAGGTGGACGCCGACCGCTCGTCGCGCGGCGTCGACCCGTGGCGGACGGCGATGAAGGCGGCGTCGTGGGTCATGGCCGACGGCGACCGGTTCGCCCTCGCCGGCCGTGCCGCCACGCTGGGCAGCGGGCTCGGCGGGCGGGACCACGCCATCTCCGTCGCTCCGCCGCCCGCGTCGGCGTGGACGAGGGCGCGCGACCTGCCCGCGCCGCCCCGGCAGACGTTCCGGCAGTGGTGGAAGGCGGAGCACGAGACCACGGAGCAGTCCGAGGAGGGCACCCGATGAGCGAGGCACGCACCGAGGTCCTGGCGCGGGTCCGCGCGGCGCTGGGGCAGACCGGCTCCGGCACGACGCCGTCGGGCAAGGTCGGCACCGCACCGCACCCGGAGCCCGTGCCGCGCGACTACCGCGCCGCCGGCGAGCACGCCGTCGGCTCTCCGGAGGTGCTGGAACAGCTCGTCGACCGGCTGGTGGACTACAAGGCCCACGTGCACCAGGTCGCCGCCGACGCCCTGCCCGCCACGATCGCCGCCCTCGTCGCCGACCTGTCAGGACCACACGCAGGTTCTGATGGTCCTGGTCCTGACAGGTCGCTGCGGGTCGTGGTCCCTGACGGGCTGGACGACGCATGGCTGGCGGCGCTGCCGGCGGACGTCGACGTCGTGCGCGACTCGCGCGTGCACCCGCTCGCCGCGACGGACCTCGACGCCGTGGCCGCCGTGGTCACCGCCGCCCGGGTCGCGATCTCCGAGACCGGCACGATCGTGCTCGACGGCGAGGCCGACCAGGGCCGCCGTGCCATCTCGCTGGTGCCCGACGTGCACCTGTGCGTGGTGCGGGCCGACCAGGCCGTGCAGACCGTGCCGGAGGCGGTGCGCCTGCTGGGCGAGCACCCCGAGCGGCCGCTCACCTGGATCTCCGGCCCCAGCGCGACGTCGGACATCGAGCTCGACCGCGTGGAGGGCGTGCACGGTCCCCGCACCCTGCACGTGCTGCTCGTCGCACCCGCCGGCTGACGCGACGACGGCGTGCGAACCCGTTCCGGTCCGCACGCCGTCGTCGTCAGCGCGTGGTGATCACTTGTTGAGGCCGGGCGGCGTGCGCGGGGACGTGCCCGGGGTGGCCTCGGTGAGGCCGTCGAGCAGCGCGAAGTACGACGGCTTCTTCTCGAAGTCCCCGGTCATGATCGTGGCGTAGCCCTCGGGGAAGACGCCGGGCACCCACGACCGCTCGTCGTCGAAGCCCCACACGGTGAAGCTCGTGCAGGCGGCGACGTCGAGGCAGGCGTCGAGCAGCCGGCCGTACCGGTCGGCCTGCGTGGCGACCTGGTCGGCGGTCGGCTCGCCGTCGTCGCCGAGCGGCATGCGCACGTCGGCCTCGGTGACGGCCACCTTCAGCCCGAGGTCGGCGAACCGCTCGAAGTTCGCCTGCATCGAGTCGTCGAACCCGTACTGGAGGCTCAGGTGCGCCTGCGCACCGAAGCCCTGCAGCGGCGCGCCGTCGGCGAGCAGCTCCTTCGCCAGCCCGTAGTAGAAGTCGGTCTTGGCGTTGATGCCCTCGGCGTTGTAGTCGTTCATGAACAGCACGGCCTCGGGGTCCGTCTCGTGCGCCCAGCGGAAGACGTCGCCGATGAGGCCGACCGGGTCGTCCGAGCACGCCTTGAGGAACGGGTTGGCCTCGGTGCGCAGCCTCACGCCGCCGGCGTCCCACTCGTCCTGGACGACCTCGTTGATCACGTCCCACTCGTAGATCTCGCCGGCGTAGCGGCCGACGACCGTGCGGACGTGGTCCTCGAGGACGTCGCGCGCCTCGTCGCAGGTCCAGGACGTGCTGGCCTCGGTCACCCACTCGGGGTTCTGGCTGTGCCAGAGGAGCGTGTGCCCGCGGACCTCCTGCCCGTTCGCCTTCGCGAAGGCCACGACGGCGTCCGCGCCGGCGAAGTCGTAGACGCCGGGCTCCGGGTGGAGCTCGGCCCACTTCATGTCGTTCTCGGGGGTCAGCGAGCCGAACTCGTCCCCGAGGATCGTCTGGAACTCGGTGGGGTTCTTGCGGTCGTAGCCGAGCAGCTCGTTCTTGCCCCACACGGCGCTGCCGATCTCGAGGTCGCGCGGCGCCTCGGAGCGCAGCGTGGGATCGGGCCGCGCGGCCTGGGCCGCCGGGGCGGTCAGCGCGAGCACGGTGACGGCCGAGGCCGCGACCGCGACCGCACGCTGGAGCTGGGGGGAATGGGACATCGTTGTTCCTCTCCGGTCGGGTCTTCCCACGGCTCGGGCGAACCGTCGAACGGGTCCGACGTGGTGAAAGGTAACGATGTCGATAACGATTTCGCAAGAGCTGCCGCCACGGTCCGCAGGGCTCGCCACGGAGGGCCCGTGCGACCCTTCGTGATCGTCCGCGCACGGCGGAGGCCGCACAATAGGTGCCCGTGACCGACAGCGCGACGCCCGAGGACGCCACCTCGCACGAGGCCACGTCCGACGCCCTCTTCGAGGTGCCGCCCGGCGCCCGCCGCCCCGCCCGGCGGATCGTGCTGCTCACGGGGCCGTCGGGGTCGGGCAAGACGGCGCTCACCCGGCGGCTGGGCCTGCCGGTCATGAACCTCGACGACTTCTACCACGACGCCGACTTCCCGGGGATGCCGATGCGCTACGGCATCGTCGACTGGGACGACCCTCGCAGCTGGGACTCCGCCGCCGCCCTGGACGCGCTGCGCGCGGTCGTGCGCACCGGCCGCGCGGACGTGCCCGTGTACGACATCCCCACCTCGCGCCGCACGGGCGCCACGGTCCTCGAGGCGGGCGACGCGCCCGTCGTCGTCGCCGAGGGGATCTTCGCCGCGGAGCTCGTGGCCGCGTGCCGGGCGGACGGGATCCTCGCCGACGCGATCTGCCTCAGCCAGCCGCGCGTCGTGAGCTTCTGGTTCCGCTTCCTGCGCGACGTCGCCGAGTCGCGCAAGCCGTTGCCCACGCTGGTGCGCCGCGGCTGGGGGCTGCTGCGCGCGGAGCCCGCGCTGGTGCGCCGGTGGACGGACCTCGGCTGCCGGCTCGTCACGCCCGCCCAGGCGGAGCGGGACATCCGCGCGCTCCTCGCCCCCTGACCCGGATCTCCCTGGGACGGCGCGCCGCCGCCACCTACGGTGGGCGCATGGCAACGGTGCGGAAGTTCCAGGTGACCTTCGACTGCGCGGACCCGGAGCGGGTCGCCCGGTTCTGGTGCGGGGCGCTCGGGTACGTCATGCCCGAGGGCGTGGACTGCGTCGCGCAGGACCCCACCGGCGAGGGCCCGCGGCTGTACTTCCAGCGCGTGCCCGAGGGCAAGGTCGTGAAGAACCGGGTGCACCTCGACGTCCGCGTCGGCACCGGGCTGACCGGCGACGATCGGCTCGCCGCGCTGCGGGCGGAGCAGGCGCGGCTCGAGCCGCTGGGCGCCGTCTACCTGTACACGCAGTACGCCGACGGCGAGGAGGAGTCCTGCATCACGATGCAGGACGTCGAGGGCAACGAGTTCTGCCTCGACTGACACCGGCGATGCCCAAGGCCCGCCCATCGCAGGCCCACGCCGCGTCATGAGAATGTCACACGCCGGTCATCCGCCTCACACCATCGCCGCCCACCCTGGGGGCAGGAGGTGGTCCCCATGGCCCAGCGGTACGTCGAGCAGGGAGCGGTTCGAGTCCTGTCCCTCTACGAGGGCTTCTTCAGCGGCGGGGCCCGCGTGCTGCACTCGTCGGTCGTGGCCGGCCTGCACGCGCAGGGCCGCCAGCGACACACGGTGCTGAGCATCCACGACGAGGTGCGGCGCGACGCCGTGCTGCAGCGGCTGACCGACGACCGCCGCTACACGCAGCTGACGGCCGCGGGCGTGCGGGTGGCGTCGCTCGGCAGGTCCTCGGAGGTGGCCCACGACCCGGAGGTCCTCACGGACGCCGAGTCGGAGGCCCTGGCCCGGGAGCTGCGCGCCGCCGACGTCGTGCTCTCGCTCAAGGAGCAGCCGCTGCGCCTGCTCTCCCACCCCGACGCGCTGCCCGACCGGCCGGTGGTCGCCTGCCTGCACCGCTCGGACCCGGAGCACCAGGGCTCGGGGCTGGGGCACCTGCTGCGCGCCGCGGACGACGGACGCCTCGCCGCCGTCGTCTGCTGCGCTGAGTCCACGCGGGCCGCCTACGAGGCCGCGGGCGTGCCCGCGCACCTGCTGGGGGTGATCCCGAACGGCGTCGACCTCACCCGCTTCCGCCCCGCGCGGCCCGCCCGGCGCCTGGCCGTCCGCGGGGCGCACCGCCTGCCCGCCGACGGGACGGTGGTGGCGTTCGCGGCGCGGTACGACGCGATGAAGAACCCGCGGCTGTTCGTGGCGGCGGCCCGCGAGCTGCTGGGGAGCGACGCCGGCGCGCACGTGGTGATGTGCGGCTCCGGCATGAGCCCCGCCAACCCGGACCTCGCGGCCGACCTGCGCGAGGCGTTCGGCGACCGTCCCGACCTGCTGGGCCGCGTCCGCCTGCTCGGCGTCCGGCACGACATGGAGCAGGTGCTCGCGGCCTCCGACGTCGTCGCCCTGACCTCGGCGTTCGGCGAGGCGGCGCCGCTGTGCCTCATCGAGGGCGCCATGTGCGGGGCCGTCCCGGTCACCACGCCGGTGGGCGACAGCGCGCGGATCGTGGACGGCATCGGCCTCGTGACGGGCTTCGACGCTGCGGAGATCGCCGCGGCGTGGCGCGAGGCCGCCGCGCGCCGCGACTCCCTCGCCGGCGCACTCGTCGCGGCGCGGCCGCGGTTCAGCCACGTGCGGATGCTGTCGGCCTACGCGGCCGTGGTCGAGCGCGCCCACCGCGGGCTGGGGCTGACGCTCGCACCCGCCTGAGCCTCGCCGGCGCGACCGCCTCAGCGCGTCGAGTCGCGCAGCTGCACCTCGAAGTCGACCTCGGTGACGGCACCGGGCGCGGTGTCGCCGACGGCTGCCTGCACGGCGAGGCTGCCCATCTCCTCGAGCGGGATGCGCACGGTGGACAGCGCGGGCGCGTGGTCGCGCAGCGTGGGCACGTCGTCGAACCCGGCGACGCGTACGTCGCGCGGCACCTCGATCCCCAGCTCGCGCAGGCGGGCGATGAGCCCGATCGCCATGACGTCCGTGACGGCGAAGACCGTCAGCGGCTCCTCGCCCGCGCGCTCGCGCACCAGCTCGGCGACGTCGTCGCCGGCCGCATACCCGCCGTCGCGGGAGAACTCGGTGACCAGCACCTCCGCCACCTCGCCGCCGCCGACGCGCGCGGCGGCGGTGAACGCGTCGGTGCGCTCGCGCGACGTCACGACGCGCGCCGGCCCGCCGAGCACGACGAACCGCCGCTGCCCCTGCGCCAGCAGCGCCTCCGCGAGGGCGCGGGCGCCGGTCGCGTTGGGCGGGCGCACCACGGAGCCGTCGCCCACCGGCTGGCCGACGATGACGGAGCGGCCGCCCGCGGCGACGAACGCGTCGAGCTCGGCCGCGAGGGCGGCGTCGTCGTCGGGGGTCCACCGGGTCCCGGCGACGACGACGGCGTCCACGCGCTGGGCGGCGAACGCGGCGACGGCCTCGCGCTCGGCCACGGGGTCGCGGCCGGTCGACGCGAGCAGCACGAGACGCCCGCTGGCCCGGGCCGCGGCCTGCGCCCCGGCGGCGATGGAGGAGAAGTAGGGGTCGGAGATGTCCTGCACGACCAGCCCGAGGAGTCCCGACCGGGCCCGCGCCAGGGCCTGGGCCTGCGCGTTCACGACGTAGCCCAGGTCCGCGGCCGCGGCCTTGACGCGGGCGACCAGGTCGGCCCCCGGCTGCCGCGCCGACCCGTTGAGCACCCGCGACGCCGTGGCGAGGGAGACCCCCGCGCGGTCGGCGACGTCCTGCAGCCTCGCTCGTGCCACCTGCTCCTCCTGCTCCGTCCGTGGCGGGCTCACCGCTGTGCACCGCCCGCTGCCCCCGGCGGCACCGTCGCCCTCCGGCGGCGGCATGTCTTGACGTGCCGCCGGACACACCCTACCGTGGGCGGGAAAGCGCATTCCTCGCCGCGGTCGCGACGGGGTCCGCACCCCGCCATCCGGCGACGCCCTCCGGCGTCGCCGACGACGAAGGAGTCCCGAGTGAGCACACCCACGCGCACCCTGCGCATCGCGATGAACGGCGTCACGGGCCGCATGGGCTACCGCCAGCACCTCGTGCGATCGATCCTGCCGATCCGCGAGCAGGGCGGCGTCGAGCTGTCCGACGGGACCCGCGTCCAGGTGGAGCCCGTGCTCGTGGGCCGCAACGAGTCCAAGCTCGCCGAGCTCGCCGCCAAGCACGGCGTCACCGAGTACACGACCGACCTCGACGGGATCATCGCCGACCCCGCCACGGACATCGTGTTCGACGCGTCGATGACATCGCTGCGCGCCAAGACGCTCGCCAAGGCGATGCAGTCCGGCAAGCACGTCTACACCGAGAAGCCGACGGCCGAGACGCTGGCCGAGGCCGTCGAGCTCGCGCGACTGCGGGAGGAGACCGGCGTCACCGCAGGCGTCGTGCACGACAAGCTCTACCTGCCGGGCCTGGTCAAGCTCCGCCGCCTCGTGGACGAGGGCTTCTTCGGCCGCATCCTGTCGCTGCGCGGCGAGTTCGGCTACTGGGTCTTCGAGGGCGAGCACCAGACCGCCCAGCGCCCGTCCTGGAACTACCGCAAGGAGGACGGCGGCGGCATGACCACGGACATGTTCTGCCACTGGAACTACGTCCTCGAGGGCATCCTCGGTGCGGTCAAGACCGTGAACGCGCAGACCACCACCCACATCCCCACGCGCTGGGACGAGCAGGGCAAGGAGTACGCCGCCACCGCCGACGACGCCGCGTACGGCATCTTCGAGATCGAGACGCCGGGCGGCGACCCGGTCGTGGCGCAGATCAACTCCTCCTGGGCCGTGCGCGTGTACCGCGACGAGCTCGTCGAGTTCCAGGTGGACGGCACGCACGGCTCCGCCGTCGCCGGCCTGCGCAAGTGCGTCGCGCAGCAGCGCGCCCACACCCCCAAGCCCGTGTGGAACCCGGACCTGCCCGTCACCGAGCCGTTCCGCGACCAGTGGCTCGAGGTGCCGGCCAACGCCGACCTCGACAACGGCTTCAAGCTGCAGTGGGAGGAGTTCCTGCGCGACGTCGTCGCCGGCCGCCCGCACCGCTTCGACCTGCTGTCCGCCGCGCGCGGCGTGCAGCTCGCGGAGCTGGGCCTGCGGTCGTCGGCCGAGGGCCGCCGCCTCGACGTCCCGGAGATCGCGCTGTGACGGCGCCGACCCTCGACCCCGCGCTCACGCCGGAGCTGGCGCCCAGCGGCGTCACCGTGCGCCTGCCCCGGTTCGACGCCGCGGGCCGGGCCACCGGCACCGAGGTGCGCGAGCTCAACGCGCCGGGCCCCTGGCACGCCCCGTCCGCGCCGATCACGTCGCGCATCGCGTTCGCCGCCGCGCACGTCGTGCCGCAGGTCGGCGCCGAGAACGTGCCGGGCGCGCCCGCCGTCGTCGACTGGGACGCGACGCTCGCCTACCGGCACGAGATCTGGCGCTTCGGCCTCGGCGTCGCCGACGCCATGGACACCGCCCAGCGCGGCATGGGCCTGGACTGGGCCGCGACGCAGGAGCTCGTCCGGCGCTCGTCGGCCGAGGCCGCGTCCGTCGGCGCGCGCATCGCGTGCGGCGCGGGCACCGACCAGCTCGACCCGGCATCCGTCGAGCCCGGCGAGGCGGGCCTCGCCGCGGTGACCGACGCCTACCGCGAGCAGGTGCGCGTGGTGCAGGACGCCGGGGCGCAGGTCATCGTCATGGCCTCGCGCGCGCTGGCGAAGGTGGCCCGCTCCCCCGAGGACTACGCCCGTGTCTACGACGCGGTGCTGGCCGAGGCCGACAAGCCCGTCGTCCTGCACTGGCTGGGCACGATGTTCGACCCGGCCCTCGCGGGCTACTGGGGGTCCGAGGACGTGGCGTCGGCGACGGCGACCTTCCTCGACCTCATCAAGGCCCACCAGGACAAGGTCGACGGCGTCAAGGTCTCGCTGCTCGACGCGCAGCACGAGATCGGGCTGCGCCGGTCGCTCGCCGCGCTGGACGGCTCCCCCGTGCGCCTCTACACCGGCGACGACTTCAACTACCCCGAGCTGATCGCCGGCGACGACCGTGGCCACTCCGACGCCCTGCTCGGCATCTTCGCGGCGATCTACCCGGCGGCGTCCACGGCGCTGCAGGCGTTCGACGCCGGGGCTGCCGGTGACCCGGACGGCGCGGCGCGCGGCCACGCGATCCTCGCCTCGACCGAGAAGCTGGGGCGGCACATCTTCGCGGCGCCCACGTACTACTACAAGACGGGCGTGGCGTTCCTGTCCTGGCTGAACGGCTTCCAGGCCGGGTTCCAGCTCGTGGGCGGGCTGCAGTCGGGCCGCTCGCTGGCGCACCTCGTGGAGCTGGCGCGCCTCGCCGACGGCTGCGGCATGCTGCTCGACCCGGCGCTGGCCGCGCGCCGCCTCGACGCCCTGCTGGTGACGAACGGGGTCTCCGCGTGAGCGCCGCGCCGGTCGGGGCCGACCTGAGCCGCTGCTCCCTCAACACCGCGACGGTCAAGCACGCCACCCTGGCCGAGGCGGTCGACGCCGCGGCCGCGGCCGGGCTCGGCGCCGTCGGCCTGTGGCGCCACCAGGTGCAGGAGCACGGCGCCGACAAGGCGGCCCGCATCGTGGCCGACGCCGGCCTGCGTGTCTCGTCCCTGTGCCGCGGCGGGTTCCTCACGGCCGCCGACGCGGCGGGCATCGCCGCCGCGCTCGACGACAACAAGCGCGCCATCGAGGAGACGGCGGACGTCGGGACCCGGGAGCTGGTGTTCGTCGTCGGCGGCCTGCCCGCCCTCAGCGAGCCCGGCCAGGGCCCGCGGCCCGACGCCGGCCCGGGCGACCGCGACGTCGTGGCCGCCCGCGCCCGGGTGGCGGACCGGCTCGCCGAGCTCGCTCCCTTCGCGGCCGAGCACGACGTGCGGATCGTGCTCGAGGCGCTGCACCCGATGTTCGCCGCCGACCGCGCGGTGATCTCCACGCTGGGTCAGGCGCTCGACCTCGCCGCGCCGTTCGCCCCCGAGACCGTGGGCGTCGTCGTCGACACCTACCACGTGTGGTGGGACCCGCAGCTGCGCGAGTCGATCGCCCGGGCCGGGGCCGAGGGCCGGATCGCGGGCTACCAGGTCTGCGACTGGAACCTGCCGCTGGCCGCCGACCCGCTCAACTCGCGCGGGCACGTGGGCGACGGGTACGTCGACTTCCCGACGATCTCGCGCTGGGTGGCCGACGCGGGCTACGCCGGGGACGTCGAGACCGAGATCTTCAACGAGGAGATCTGGGCCGACGACCCGCGCGTCACCGCCCGCACGGTCGGCGAGCGGTACGCGCGGCACGTGCTGCCGCACCTGGAGGACGCCGTCCGGCACACCGGGCCTTGACACCCCGGTGCGGGCCTGTCGCCGACGCCGGCCCGCCGCACGAC
>NZ_JBHVBO010000062.1:0-20371 GCF_042668085.1 Isoptericola sp. NPDC057391
CCAGGTGGCTGGGGGTCGGCTCTCTATCTCGCGGGGAGGGCTTCTCTATCTCGCGGGAGGGTCACTCCTCGTTGACGCCGTGGCAGACCTTGTACTTCTTCCCGGAGCCGCAGGGGCACTGGGCGTTCCGCGGCGTGCCGGGGAAGGTCCGCCCGTCGCTGGTCGCCGCGGTGGCCTCCCCGTGCAGCTCCCGGCGCGAGCGGCGCGTGGGGGCACCCGTCGTCGTGGTCGAGCCGTCCTCGCTCGGCGACGAGTAGGACAGGCGCTGCGGCGCCGGGGCGTCGAGCCCCTTGGCCAGGAGCACCGGCTCCTCCGCCGTCGCGGGCGCGGGCTCCGCCGGGGCCGGCTCGGGCTCGGCGGGGGCGGCGGGGGCCTCGGGCTCGGCGACCGGCGCGGCCTCGGCGGCCGGCGTCGTGCCGCCCGCCACCACCTGGCCTGCGTCGGACTGCGCGGCGGCCGCTGCGCTGGCCGCGGAGATCACCGGGGCGCCCGGGGCGCCGGGCTGCTGCACCTGCACGTCGAGGTTGAACAGGAACCCGACCGACTCCTCCTTGATGGCCTCGGTCATCGCCTGGAAGAGCTGGAAGCCCTCGCGCTGGTACTCCACCAGCGGGTCACGCTGCGCCATCGCGCGCAGGCCGATGCCCTCCTTGAGGTAGTCCATCTCGTAGAGGTGCTCCCGCCACTTGCGGTCGAGCACCGACAGGACGACGCGGCGCTCGAGCTGACGCATCGCGGGCTCGCCGAGGGACTCCTCGCGCGCCTCGTACGCCACGCGGGCGTCCGAGAGCAGCTCCTCGAGGATCATCTCGTGGCTCAGCCGGCCGACGCCGCCCGCCTCCTCGACCACGTCCTGGGGCGTGATGGACACCGGGTACACGGACTTCAGCGCGGTCCACAGCGCGTCCAGGTCCCAGGCCTCGGGGTTGCCCTCGGCGGTCGCGCCGTCCACGTACGCGGTGACGACGTCCGTGAGGAAGTGCTGCACCTGGTCCTCGAGGTCCTCGCCCTCGAGCACGCGCTTGCGCTCCGCGTAGATGACCGAGCGCTGCCGCGACAGGACGTCGTCGTACTTGAGGACGTTCTTGCGGATCTCGAAGTTGCGGGCCTCGACCTGCGACTGCGCGCTCTGGATGCCGCGCGTCACCATCTTCGACTCGAGCGGCATGTCGTCGGGGAAGCCGGCGCGGTCCATCATCGAGGACGCGAGGCCGGAGTTGAACAGCCGCATGAGGTCGTCCTGCATGGACAGGTAGAACCGCGACTCGCCCGGGTCTCCCTGCCGGCCGGAGCGGCCGCGCAGCTGGTTGTCGATCCGGCGCGACTCGTGCCGCTCCGTGCCCAGCACGTAGAGCCCGCCGAGCTCGGTGACCTCCTCGTGCTCCGAGGCCACCGCCTGCTTGGCCTTCTCGAGCACGTCCGGCCAGGCCGCCTCGTAGGCGTCCGGGTCCTCGGCGGCGTCGAGGCCGCGCTGGGCCATCTCGGCGACGGCGAGGAACTCGGCGTTGCCGCCGAGCATGATGTCGGTGCCGCGGCCGGCCATGTTCGTGGCGACGGTGACGGCGCCCTTGCGGCCGGCCTGCGCGACGACGGACGCCTCGCGCTCGTGCTCCTTGGCGTTCAGGACGCTGTGCGGCACGCCCGCCCGCTTGAGCAGGCCCGAGAGCAGCTCCGACTTCTCCACGCTCGTGGTGCCGACCAGCACCGGCTGCCCCTTGGCGTGCCGCTCGACGATGTCTTCGACGACGGCGTTGAACTTGCCGTCCTCGTTCTTGTAGACGAGGTCGGCCTGGTCCATGCGGATCATGGGCCGGTTGGTGGGGATCGGCACGACGCCCAGCTTGTAGGTGCCCTGGAACTCGGCGGCCTCGGTCTCGGCGGTACCGGTCATGCCCGCGAGCTTGTCGTAGAGGCGGAAGTAGTTCTGCAGCGTGATCGTGGCGAGCGTCTGGTTCTCCGCCTTGATCTGCACGCCCTCCTTGGCCTCGATGGCCTGGTGCATGCCCTCGTTGTAGCGGCGGCCGGCGAGGATACGGCCCGTGTGCTCGTCGACGATCATGACCTCGCCGTTCAGCACGACGTAGTCCTTGTCGCGCTTGAACAGCTCCTTCGCCTTGATGGCGTTGTTGAGGAAGCCGATCAGCGGCGTGTTCAGCGACTCGTACAGGTTGTCGATGCCGAGGTAGTCCTCGATCTTCTCGATGCCGGGCTCGAGCACACCGACGGTCTTCTTCTTCTCGTCGACCTCGTAGTCCTTCTCGACCTCGAGTCGGCGCACCACCTTGGCGAACTCGGTGTACCAGCGGTTGGCGTCCCCCGAGGCGGGGCCCGAGATGATGAGCGGCGTCCGGGCCTCGTCGATGAGGATCGAGTCCACCTCGTCGACGATGGCGAAGTGGTGGCCGCGCTGCACCAGGTCGTCGGGCGACCACGCCATGTTGTCGCGCAGGTAGTCGAAGCCGAACTCGTTGTTGGTGCCGTACGTGATGTCGGCCGCGTACTGCTTGCGGCGCTCCTCCGGCGTCTGGCCCGAGACGATGACGCCCGTCGTCATGCCGAGGAAGCGGTAGACGCGGCCCATGAGCTCGCCCTGGTACTTCGCGAGGAAGTCGTTGGTGGTGACGACGTGCACGCCCTTGCCCTCGAGGGCGTTGAGGTAGGCGGCCGTCGTGGCGACGAGCGTCTTGCCCTCACCGGTCTTCATCTCGGCGATGTTGCCGAGGTGCAGGGCCGCGCCGCCCATGAGCTGCACGTCGAAGTGCCGCTGGCCGAGCGTGCGGCGCGCGGCCTCGCGCACCGCGGCGAACGCCTCGGGGAGCAGCTCGTCGAGCGTGGCGCCGTGCTCGAGGCGCTCCTTGAAGCGGTCGGTCTCCTCGTGCAGCTCGGCGTCGCTCAGCTCCTCGAAGCTGGGCTCGAGCCGGTTGACCTGCTGGGCCAGGCTGTTGAGCTTCTTGACAATCCGGCCCTCGCCGATTCGGAGGACCTTCTCGAGGATCGCAGGCACGCAGTACTCCAGGGTCGGTGGCGCCCCGGGGATGGCCGGGACCGTGCGGCGCGACGACGGGCGACGACGGGCGGTCGGGATCGCACGTCCGCGCCGTCGCCTGGGTCACACCGGCCCCATCCTAGGCGGATCACCTGAGAGTCCGGCACGGGTTCGCGACGGACGAACGGCCCGGGCGGCCCTGCGGCGCCGTGGGCGGGACGGTGGCGCCGGCCGCCGGACGCGCGGGGCCGGGCGCCCGCTACGTCTCGTGGTCGTGGCCGGGGCCGCGGGCGAGGTCGGCGGCCGCGCGGTCGGCGAGCTCGGCGCCCGCGGCGCCGTAGAGGTGGAAGACGGCGTCCGCGCCGTGGCGGCGCAGCTCGGCGGCGTCCTCGTCGTAGCGGGCGATCGCCGCCACGCGGCCGGCGAACCCCACCGCGCGCAGCCGGGCCAGGGCGATGAGGTTCGCCTTGTGGAACGGCATGGCGAGCACGGCGAGACGCACCTGGCCGGCCCGCTTGACCCGGGCCCAGAACTCGGAGTCGGTGGCGTCCGCGGGGACGACGGCGATCCCCTCGGACCGCAGCGCCTCGACGCGGGTGCGGTCGTGCTCGACCCCCATGACGGAGAGCCCGTGCACGTCGCGCAGCCGCCGGTACGTCGCGGAACCCACCCGACCCAGGCCGAGGACGACGGCGTCGACGCGGCCGATGTCGACCGGCCGGTCGTCGGGGTGCAGCTTGTCGACGTCCCGGCGCGGCAGGAGCCCGGTGAGGCGGGCCGCGAGCTCGACCCCGCGCCGGTTGACGATCGCCGAGACGACGAAGCTCGCCGCGACCGCCAGGGACACGATCACCGTCCACTCCTCGTCGAGGAGCCCCGCCGTCGCACCGAACGCGACGACGATGATCCCGAACTCGGAGTAGTTGCCGAGCGCGAGGCCGGCGAGGAACGACGTGCGTCGCCGCAGCCGCATGAGCCACAGCAGCAGGGCGTAGCCGGCCGCCTGGAGCGGCAGCAGCACGAGCAGGAGGCCCGCGAGCGCCAGGTCGACCGGGGCGGGCATCCCGTGCAGCCCGATCTGCAGGAAGAACGCGACCAGCGCGAGGTCCTTGACGGTGAGCAGCGAGCGGGAGAGTTCGGTGGCCCGCGGGTGCCCGGCGAGCAGGGCGCCCATCACGAGGGCGCCCAGGTCGCCCGACAACCCGACCGACTCGAACAGCCAGAAGCCGGGCACGAGGGCGACGAACGCGCCGAACAACGCCTGCAGCTCGCCGTGCCCGGCCCGGTCCCAGACCCGGCGCAGCACCCAGGCACCGGGGACGAGCGCGACGACGGCGAGCGCCCACGGGCTGGGCGGCTCCCCCGTCGAGACGGCGAGGAAGGCCACGGCGACGACGTCCTGGACCACGAGCACGCCGACGGCGATGCGCCCGTACAGCGCCGTGGTGTCCGAGCGGTCCTCGAGCACCTTGACGACGAAGACGGTGGAGGAGAAGGAGAGCGCCAGCCCGACGAGGGCCAGGGAGCCGAGCGACTCGTCGGCGAGCAGCCGGATCCCGACCACGGCGAGCAGGCCGAGGAAGCCGACCGCGACGGCGACGCTCAGCACCAGGTGTGCCACGGTGGTGAGCCAGATCTCCGGGCGCAGCAGCGAGCGGACGTCGAGCTTGAGGCCGATCGCGAACAGCAGCAGCGCCACGCCCAGCTCGGCGACGGTCTCCAGGCCCGGCAGCTCCGGAGCCCCGGCCGCCCCGAGCGCGAACCCGGCCGCGAGGAAGCCGACGAGCGGCGGCAGCCGCAGCAGCGTCGCCGCCAGGCCGCCCACCAGCGCCGCGGCGAGGTACAGCACGGCCGTGGCCATCAGCGCTCCTGACCTTCTCCGGTCCCGACCGACGCGGGCGGGCCCGACGTCGTGGCGCCGATCCTACGAGCGGCAGGGGGCCGGCGCCCTATGCCGCGCGCACGGCCCCGGCCAGCGCGGGTGCGAGCTCGCCGACCGGGGCGACGGCCGTCGCGTCGAGCCCGAGCCAGCCCGCGAGCACGGCCAGCTCGGCGCCGAGCGCGTCCGCGGTGCCGGGGCCGGCGTGGGCGGTGGGGTGCACCGCCTGGACGCGCAGGACGCCCGCCTGCCGGTCGGCCTTGAGGTCGACGAACGCCGTGATCGCGTCGCCCTCGAGGAACGGCAGCACGTAGTACCCGAGCACCCGCTGCGGCGCGGGCACGTAGATCTCGATCCGGTAGAACACGTCGAAGAGCGCCTCGAGGCGCCGCCGCTCCCACACGAGCGGGTCGAACGGGCTCAGCAGGGTGCGCGCCTGCGCCCGGCGCGGCACGCGCGCGTCCCGGTGCCGGTAGGTGGGCGCGTCCCAGCCGCGCACCTCGACCGGCACGAGGACGCCGTCCTCGACCAGCTCGTCCCGCGCGCGGCGCACGGCGGGGCCGCGCAGGCGGAAGTAGTCGGCGAAGCAGCGGACCGTGCCCACGCCGTGGGCCCGGGCGCCGAGCTCCAGCAGCCGGCGCACGGCCTCGTCGTCGGGCACCGGCGCCGCCGCCCGGACCGCCGGGGGCAGCACCCGCTCGGGCAGGTCGTAGCAGCGCTCGAAGGCGGTGTTGCGGCGTGCGGCCATCACCTCGCCGGTGAAGAACAGGAACTCGAGACAGCGCTTCGCCGTCGTCCAGTTCCAGCCCCACTCCTCCCGCGAGCGCGGGGCGGACCGCCCGGTGGCGACCAGCTCGTCGTGGATCTCGCGGGCCGTCACCGGCCCGCGCTCGGCGACCAGCCGCCGCACCAGGTCCATCTCGGCGGCGTGCGCGAGCGGCGCCCCCGCAATCGTGCCCCAGGCCTCGTCCAGGTAGTTGCGCCGGCGCCACTCCAGCAGCGGGTACGTCGAGGCGGGCACGAACGAGGCCACGTGCGCCCACGTCTCCACGATCCGCCGCGGCGCCCGCCCTGCCGCCCGGTCCAGCAGGCCGACGTCGTACGGTCCGAGCCGCGAGTACAGCGGCATCAGGTGCGCCCGCGCCAGCACGTTCACCGAGTCGATCTGCAGCAGGTTCAGCTGCTCCACCGTCGCCATCGCCCGGCGCATCGTCACGCCGCCGTCCAGACCCGGCCGGGCGCGGTGCAGCCCCTGGGCACCGAGAGCGACGCGACGGGCCTGCGCGAGCGAGAGGGAGTCCACCCGCCCATCCTGCCGACCCCCACCGACAGGCCGCCGTCGGCCTCTCGTCGGCCGAGCCGGCGGCGGTGCACCGGGTCTCCGACGTCCTCGACCAGCGGCGGGGTCTCGAAGGTCTCGACCGACGACGACCGCGAGCGGACAGACGTGAGCGGGTCGGGGCTTCTTCGCGGGGACGTATCCCTCCCGAAGTGGAGGGCGCCCTGGCGCCCGTGAACGCGTCCCTGCGAAGAAGCCCCGACCCGCTCACGACCGCAACCGTGAGTTGCGGTCGCACGTGTCAGATCACGTCAGCTCGGTCACCGGCTCCACGCCGCCGACGGTCGAGTCCAGCTCGATGACGCCGTACGTCCAGCCCCGGCGGCGGTACACCGCGGACGGGCGGGCCGTCTCCTTCGAGATGAAGAGGAAGAAGTCGTGGCCCACCATCTCCATCTGGTAGACCGCGTCGTCGACGGTCATCGGCTCGGCGTGGTGCAGCTTGCGCCGGATCACCACCGGGGAGTCGCCGAGCTGCTCCTCGACGGCGTCGCCGGGCTCGGCGAGCGCGACGGGCGCGGACGGCTGGGCCGCGGTCTGGGCGGCGGCGACCTCGTCGTAGGGGCGGACGTCCACGGACGGGAGGACGCCGTTGGCGCGGCGGCGGTGGTCCTTGCGGCGGTCGCGCGATCGGCGCAACCGCTCGGTGAGCTTGTCCAACGCGATGTCGAGGGCTCCGAACCTGTCGTCCGCCGCTGCTTCCGCGCGGATCACGGGCCCCTTGTCGTGCACGGTGAGCTCGACCCGCTCGCGGACCTCGGAGAGCCGCGGGTTGTTCTCGCGCGTCACCTCCACGTCCACCCGGCGAGCGGCCGGTGCGAGCTGGGTGACCTTGCTCAGCTTGTCCTCCACGTGCCGGCGGAACCTGTCCGCCACCTCCGTGTGCCTGCCGACGACGACGATCTCCATCGTGTAGCTCCACTTCGTCGTGAGGCCGCCCACTGCTCGAGCGACCCGAGTTGTCTGTCTGGGCACCCCCTGGGGGGCACCGTGCTCGGCACCACCTCCCGGGTCGCCGGACGCGTGTCCGGACCGCTCGTGGGTCGCACGGGCAAGCGTCCCGGACCGAGGTCCGGGGCGGTTCGCCCGCGTGGGACCCTCAGGCTAACCCCCTCTCGGGCGCCAGGTACACCGATGGCGCGAGGAGGTTCCTCACCGCTTTCGTGACGGCCCCGGGAGGCGGTGTGGCGGCCAGCACGAGGGCGCCGAGGACGTCCGCACCGACGTCCTCGAGGGCGCGTTCCGCGGCCGCGAGCGTTGACCCGGTGGTGACCACGTCGTCGATCAGGAGGACCGCGGGGCGAGCGCCGCCGGCGCGGGCGAGCGCCCGGTCGCGCGTCGCCACGGAGCCGGTGAGGTTGCGTGCGCGGGCGCGCGCCCCGAGCCCCACCTGGTCGCGCCCGCGGCCGCGCCGGGTCAGCGCCGGGACGACCGCCGCGGCGAGCCCGGCGTCGTGCAGCCCCGCCGCGGCGGCGCGGGCCAGGACGCGCACGTGGTCGCGGCCGCGCGCCCGGCGGGACGCCGCCGTGGAGGGTGCGCCGACCACGAGGAGCGGTCGCCCGGCGACGGCGTGCGCCGCCGGCGCGGCGACCGCGCGGGCCGCGGAGCGCACGGGCGGGCCGACGAGCCGGTCGAGGTCGGAGCGTCCGCGGTCCTTCCACGCGACGACGAGCTCCCGGACCGGCCCGGTGTAGGCGGCGAGCGCCCAGACGGGCAGCGCGGGGACGCCGTCGAGCCGGTCCAGGCGCGGGGCGGTGGCCTCGACACGGGCCGGCGGCGCGGCGAGCAGGGACGCGCAGGCAGGGCACCACGGCACGTCGAGGGCGCCGCAGCCGGGGCACGAGATGGGCACGACGAGGCGGGCGAGCTCGCGGAGCCACCGGACGGTGGGCGGCGCGCGCCCGGGGAGCGGGTCGGGCAGGTCGCGGGCCGGCGGCCTGCGAGGCGGGGAGAAGGGGGCCGGGGCGGTCTGCGTCGGGGGCATGCGTGCAGCCTGCCGCGCCCGCCGGCCTGCGCGACCGGCCGCGCCCGCCCCTGGGGACGACGACCCCCTGGGGGCAGCCTCGGGGCCCGCCGCCGTCGTGGTGCGTCGTCAGCCCGGGTAGGCGACCAGCTCGACGTCGTCGGACACCATCGACCACAGTGCGGAGCTTTGCCGCGAGTACAGGGTGCCGCCGCTGTCGATGGCGAGCATGGCCCCCGTCCCGACGGACGCCGTCACGGAGCGCGGCTCCGGGACGCCGGGCTGCGCCCGAGAGAGCCCGCCCTGGCCGGAGAGCCCGCCGACGCCGGAGAGGAACACCGCCTCGTCGCCGTCGGCCTCCTGGCCGATCAGGGCGAGCGCCGCCTCGTCCTGCCACGCCGCCTGCGTCACCTGGCGCACGGAGGCGCCGACCTGCACGGGCGCCGAGAGGCCGGTCGGGACGTTCTCGGCGTCGCGGACCACTCCCGCCACGTGCACCAGGCGCCCGCTGGGACCGGAGCTGACGATCGCCACGCGGGCGCCCTCCGGCGACACGCGCACCGACCGGACGGTCCGCGACGACAGCCAGTCGACGTCCAGCGTCCGCACCGCGCCGGACGGCATCGCGACGAGCAGCTGCGAGCCCTGCGCGCTCCACACCGCGCCGAACCGGTCGACCGACGGCGACACCAGCTTCGTGCCGGACAGGAGCACGTCGGGCGCGCCGTCGCCGGTGACGCGGACGATGCGCTCGGTGCCGTCGCGCACCACGATCGGCTCGTCAGCGGGGCCGGCGGCGAGGGCCGTCGGGTCGAGACCGGCGAGCGAGACCGGCTCGTCCGGCTCCCGCAGCTCCCGCCCGACGACGCGCACGAGCCTGCCGGCGGCGAGCGCGATGGCCTCCCCCGACGTCCGGGGCGCGGAGATCGCGTCGCTGCCCGCGGTCGTCAGCGGCGTGTTCTGGTCGGAGAGCACGACGGTGCGCCCCTCCCCCTCGGCGAGCGACGCCTGGAGCTGCGCGGCCGCGAGCGCCCGCTGGTCGGCGCTGGCCTGCGAGATCGTGGACGTGAGGCTCACGTCGATGGTGCCGTCGTCGGTCACCGTCACCGCGTCGATGGCGAGCGACGTGCCCTGCGGGATGACGGTCGTCGTCGAGTCCTGCAGCCACTCCGGCGGGCCGGCCAGGATCTCGCTGGTCGCGTCGGTGCGCCAGGTCTGGCGCGGGAACCACCGCATGTCCGGCACCCACCAGGCGAGGTCGGGCGTCGGGAAGTAGAGGGTCGTCGGGTGGAACGCCTGGCCGAAGAACGCGGACGGGAGCATGAGGCCGTCGTCGAGCTGGGAGATCCGCCACTCGCCGCCCGCGCTGCGCGTCAGGCCGAAGGGCACGGTGAACTCCGACGTCTTCGGTTCCTCGGTGTACATCCCGCGCTCGTCGAGCGTCGCGACCACGCGCACGGTGGCGTCGACGGTGATCTCCGTGGCGTCGGCGGGCACGTCGGTGAGGTCCAGCTCGGGGTCCTCCTCCAGCACGAGCACGCGCGCGTACCGGTCCCAGCCCTCCCACGCCTCGTCCGTGACGTACTCCTGCGCGACGGCGAACGCCGAGCTCGACGTCGGGCCGAGCTGGGCCACGCTGAGGAAGCCCTGCACCACCTGGTCCGGGCTGGCGCCGGCCGCGGGACCGGACGCGATGTAGCCGATCTCGCTGATGTTCTCCAGCTCGGTGTCGCCGTCGCGCACCGGCCCGTTCGTGGGGATGCGGGCGCACGCGACGGTCACGGCGAGCACGGTCAGGACGGTGAGGAGCGCGGCGGGCAGCGCGGCGACGCGGTCGCGAGGGCGGCGTGCCGGCGCCGGGGTGCGTGGTGTCGTCATCGGGCCTCCTCCTCGGCGTCGGTGCGGGTGGACGGGACGGGGGCGTGGGCGATGTCGACGCCGTCGGCGTCCACCACCCCGAGCTCGGGGATGGCGGTGGGGGTGGGGCCGGTCGGCGGGTTCACGACCGGCAGCTGTCCGGTGGGCGGGGCCGTGACCCCGGTGGACGGCCCCTCGAGCGGCAGGGGCGAGCCCTGGAGGCGGATCCCGGCGCGCCGCGGAAGCGTGAGCCGGAAGCTCGCGCCCTCCCCGAGGCGCCCCCACGCCTCGAGCCGGCCCGCGTGCAGGCGCGCGTCCTCGAGGGAGATCGCGAGGCCCAGCCCGGTGCCGCCCGTGGTGCGGGCCCGGGCGGGGTCGGCACGCCAGAAGCGGTGGAAGACGCGGTCGATGTCCTCGGGAGCGAGCCCCACCCCGTGGTCGCGCACGACGACGGCGACGGCGTCGGCGTCGACACCGACGGTGACCTCGACCGGCTTGCCCTCGGCGTGCTCGACGGCGTTGACCACGAGGTTGCGCACGATGCGCTCGACGCGGCGGGGGTCGACGTCCGCCGTCGCGGGCTCGTCGGGGAGCGTCACCGACAGGAAGACGTGCTTGGTCTCGGCGAGCGGCATCGACGTGTCCGCCACGGCCGCGACGACGTCGCGCAGGTCGCGCTGCTCGACGTCGAGCACGGCCGCGCCGGCGTCGAACCGGCTGATCTCCAGCAGGTCGGTGAGCAGGATCTCGAAGCGGTCGAGCTGCGTGTACAGCAGCTCGGCGGAGCGGCGGGCGGCGGGGTCGAGCTCGTCGCGGGAGGCGTGGATCACCTCGCCCGCCATCCGGATGGTGGTCAGCGGCGTGCGCAGCTCGTGCGACACGTCGGAGACGAAGCGGCGCTGCGCGGCCGACAGCTCCTCCATCCGCGCGATCTGGTCCTCGAGGTTCCTGGCCATCTCGTTGAACGTCCGGGCGAGGGTCGCCATCTCGTCCTGGCCCTTGGCGTCGGGGAGCCGCTCGTCCAGGTGCCCGTCGGCCAGCCGTGACGCGACCGACGCCGCGCGCCGCACGGGCGCGACCGTCTGCCGGGTCACGACCCACGTGAGCGCGCCGAGCAGCGCGAGGATCGCGAGCGCGCCGATCGCGAGGGTGCGCTGCACGAACGACAGCGTCTCCTGCTCGGCCTGCAGGGAGTAGATCGCGTACAGCTCGTACGTGCCGATGGACGGCACCTCGACCGTCGACCCGACGATGACGCCCGGCTCCGGCGCCTCGGTGTCCGTGTACTCGGCGGGGATCTGCGTCGACTGCAGCACCTGGCCCTCGGTGGCGCGCGTCGCCTCCCGCAGGTCCTCGCTGATGATGCTCTTGAGGCCGATCTGCGTGCCCGTCTCGGCGAGCTGGTTCGGCTGGTCGGGGGGCCTGAGGAGCAGGAAGTCCTGCGCGCTCGACGCCCCGGCCGCCAGCGTGCGCACCATCTGCGCCAGCAGGAGCTGCAGGTCGGAGTTCGAGGTCGCGGGCGAGGTGTCGAAGGCGCTGCGGACCTGCTCGGTCATCGACGCGTTCTCGCGCTCGATCCGGTCGACGCGCTGCTCGTACAGCCCGTCGCGGATCGAGATCGACAGGTAGAGGCCGAGCAGCGCGACGGCGACGACGCCCAGCGCGAGCGCCGACGTCACGACCCGCAGCTGCAGGGAGGACCGCCACCGCCGGACGAGGTACCGGGTCCGCGAGACGGTCCAGGCGCGCCACCGCCGCCACGTCCGGCGGACGCGGCGCGCGGCGGGCTCAGCGCGGGGCACCGGCCTTGTAGCCCACGCCGCGCACGGTCAGCACGACCGTCGGGTTCTCGGGGTCGCGTTCCACCTTGGAGCGCAGGCGCTGCACGTGCACGTTGACCAGTCGGGTGTCGGCGCTGTGCCGGTAGCCCCAGACCTTCTCGAGCAGCACCTCGCGCGTGAACACCTGCCAGGGCTTGCGGGCCAGCGCCACGAGCAGGTCGAACTCCAGCGGGGTGAGGCTGATGCGCTCGCCGTCGCGCACCACGTTGTGGCCGGTCACGTCGATCTCGACGTCGCCGATGCGCAGCCGCTCGGGGCCGGGGTCGTCGTTGCGGCGCAGCCGGGTGCGGATGCGCGCGACGAGCTCCTTGGGCTTGAACGGCTTGGTCACGTAGTCGTCGGCGCCCGACTCGAGGCCGAGCACGACGTCGACCGTGTCCGTCTTGGCGGTGAGCATGATGATCGGGACGCCGGACTCGGCGCGGATCTCGCGGGCCACCTCGATGCCGTCCTTGCCGGGCAGCATGAGGTCGAGCAGGACGAGGTCGGGCTGCTCGTCACGGAAGGCGACGAGGGCTCCGTCGCCGTCGGCGCAGAACGTCGGCTCGAACCCCTCGGACTTCAGGACGATGCCGATCATCTCGGACAGCGCAGTGTCGTCGTCGACCACCAGGACACGGGACTTCATGCGGCCATTCTGCCAGGCACGGCGCACCTTCCGGTGGAAAGCCGCGTGAGAGGGCGGGCGCGCCGTACTAGGGTCGGGGCGACCGGCGTCACACCCGGTCCTCCAGCGCACCACCAGCACAGCCCCGACAGTCCCGTCCACCGACGACGCGTCGGCACGACCCGACCGCCCTGCAGCCCGGGAGGCCGCGATGAGCACGCCCGACCAGCCCCAGCCGCCGTCCGGCTGGGGCGACGCCCCCGAGCCGCCCCGCTACGGGCAGCGCGCGCCCGAGGGCGCCCCTCAGCCGCCCGCCTACGGGCAGTACGGGCAGGGCCAGTACGGGCAGCAGCACGGGCAGAGCCAGTACGGACAGAGCCAGTACGGGCAGCAGTACGGCCCCCGGCCGCCGGGCGCGCCGGCGACGACGAAGCCCGGCGTCGTGCCGCTGCGCCCGCTGTCGCTCGGCGAGATCTACGACGGCGCGTTCACGGCGATCCGGCACAACCCGAAGGTGATGCTCGGCGCCGCCACGCTCGTGATCCTCGTGGCGACCATCCTCGGCGTGCTGGTCGCGCAGCTCATCGTGCCGACGCTCTCGTCGTCGTTCGCCACGCTGGCCGAGTCCGACCCGGAGCTCACGGACCTCGGCTTCGACAACCTCCTAGCCCAGACGCTCGCGTCGTCGCTCGGCATGAGCGTGACCCTGCTGCTCGCCCAGCCGGTGGTGGAGGGCATCCTCACGGTCTCGGTGAGCCAGTCGGTCATCGGCCGCAAGCTGAGCCTCGGCGAGGTCTGGGAGCGGCTGCGCGGTCGCGTGGGCCGCCTGATCGGCTGGGCCCTGCTGCGCGCGTTCGCCGGCGCCGTCCTCACGTTCGTCTGGTTCTTCGTCCTGGTCCTGCTCGTCGCCCTCGTGGGCGAGCAGTCCCCCGGGGCGGCCGTCGGCCTCGGGCTCCTGCTCGGCGCCGGGTACGCCGTCCTCTTCGTGTGGCTCGGGGTGCGGCTGGGGCTCGTGGCGCCCGCACTGGCGCTCGAGGGTCAGGGCCTGGGCAGCACCATCGCGCGCGCCTGGCGGCTGACGCGCGGGTCCTTCTGGCGCTTGTTCGGCATCTACCTGCTCGCCATGATCATCGTGAGCGCCGCCGCGTACATCATCACGATCCCCCTCAGCTTCATCGCCGGCATGATCGGCGGGACCGGCGGGAGCACCGAGGCCTTCACGACGGCGACGGTCGTCGCGAGCGTGCTGTCCTCCGTCATCTCCGCCGCCATCACCACGATCTTCGTGGCGTCGGTCGTCGCCCTGCTCTACATCGACGTGCGCATGCGCCGGGAGGGCCTGGACGTGCAGCTCGCCGCCGCGGCGCAGGCGTCGGACGGCGGGCGGCCCGGCGGCGAGCCCGGCCCCCGATCGGGCCCGCCGCCCGGCATGCTCGCGTGAGCGGCGCGTCGGCGGTGGTGCACGGGGTCATGGGGGCCCTGGTCGCCGACGTGCCCGTGGACCCCGACCGGGAGACGGCGCACCGCTGGCTCCTGGAGGAGCTGTCCCGCCCCGAGTACTCCACCGAGCCGTCGCTGCTGGATCGCCTGCTGACGTGGCTCGGCGACCTGTTCGACGGACTGACCCTCGGCGAGGGGCGCTTCCCGCTCGCGTTCGTCGTCGTCGTGGTCGTGGTGCTGGTCGCCGCGCTCGCCTGGTGGGTGGCCGGGCCGGTGCGCCTGGCACGCCGCCGGCGGCGCTCCGCCGTCGTGCTCGACGGGGAGGAGCGCACCGCGGCCGAGCTGCGCGCGTCCGCCGACGCCGCCGCGGCCCGTGGCGACTGGTCCGCGGCCGTGCTGGACCGCTTCCGCGCGCTCGTGCGCTCCTTGGAGGAACGCGTCGTGCTGGACGAGCGTCCGGGCCGGACGGCGCAGGAGGCCGCGCACGACGCCGCCGCCCGGCTGCCCGCCGCCGCCGCCGAGCTGCACGACGCCGCCCGCCTGTTCGACGACGTCTGCTACGGCACGCTCCCCGCCGGCCCGGAGGACGACCGGCACCTGCGCGACCTCGACGAGCGGGTGCGCGGGCTGCGGCCCGCGCCCCTCCCGGCCGCCGCGCCGCAGGAGGTGGGGGCGCCGTGACGGCTCCGACGCAGACCACGCCGGGCAAGGCCCAGGGCACGGACCAGGCCACGTACCAGGCCACGACGGGCGCCGGCTCGCCGGACGCCGTGGTGTCGCCGGTCGTGACGGGCGACGGCACCACCGGCCGCGGCCGCACCGCCGACCGCTGGCGCCGGGCCCGGTGGACGCTGCTCGTGCTCGGGGTGCTCGCGCTCGTCGTGGCCGTGCTGGCCGTGCAGCGCCCGGTCACCTCCACCACGCCGTACGCGCCCGACAACGCGCAGCCGGACGGCGCCCGGGCCGTCGCGCAGGTGCTCGGCCGCCACGGCGTCGAGGTCCACCACGTCACCCGCGTCGCCGACGCCGTCGCGGCCGCCGGGCCGGGCACGACGCTGCTCGTGACGCCCGGGAGCCTGCTGCTGCCCGAGCAGGTCGACGCCCTGGCCGGCGTCGACGCCGACCTGGTGCTGCTCGGCGCCGACGACGAGCTGGTCCGCGCGGCCACCGGCGACGCCGTGAGCCGCACGCCCGGGGCCACCGCCCCCGCGTTCGCCGTCGAGCCGTCGTGCGACCTGCCGCTCGCCGCGCGCGCCGGCGCGATGCAGCTCACGCCGGGGCTGCGGTCCGAGCCCGGGGCCACCGACGTGACCCTGTGCTGGCCGGTCGACGGCTCGGCAGCGCTGGCGCGCGTCGAGCTGCCCGGCGCCGAGGGCGGACGGGCCGTGACCGCCGTCGACGACCCGTCCTTCGTCACCAACGGCACGGTGCTGGACCAGGGCGACGCGGCGCTGGCGCTGGGCCTGCTCGGCGCGCGGGGCACGCTCGTGTGGCTCGTGCCCGACCCGCTGGACACGAGCTCGACGGGCGAGGGCGGCGCCCCGTCCGCAGGAGCAGGGGTCATGCCGCCGTGGGCGGGCGTCGTCGGCCTGTGGGCGCTGCTCGTCGTACTCGTCGCTGCCGTGTGGCGATCCCGCCGTCTGGGCCCGCTGGTCGCGGAGGAGCTCCCGGTCGTGGTCCGCGCCGCCGAGACCACCCGCGGCCGCGGCCGCCTCTACCGGCGTGCCCGGTCCCGCGGCCACGCCGCCGCGGGCCTGCGCGCCGCCACCGCCGAGACCGTCGCGCGCCGCCTGGGCGTGCCCCGGTCCGCCGACGCCACGGCGCTCACCGACGCCGTCGCCCGCGCCACGGGCCGGTCCGCGCACGACGTTGCCGGCCTGCTGTACGGCCCACCACCCCACGACGACGACGCGCTGACCGAGCTCGCGCGCCGGCTCGACACCCTGGAGAGCGAGGTCCACCGATCGTGACCACCCCCGACGAGAACCCGTACGGCACGCCGCCGGCGGCGGCCCCTGTCGAGACCACCGCGTCGACCACGACGTCGACCACCACCCCGGGCGCACCGGCGGCCCCGCAGGCGAGCCCGGGGCAGGAGACGGCGACCGTGGGCGCGCCCTCCCGCGAGCTGCGCGGCGCGCTCGCCGGCGTGCGCAGCGAGGTGGGCAAGGCGGTCGTGGGTCAGGACTCTGCGGTGACGAGCCTGCTCATCGCGCTGCTCTGCTCCGGCCACGTGCTGCTCGAGGGCGTGCCCGGCGTCGCCAAGACGCTGCTGGTGCGGGCGCTCGGCGCGTCGCTCGACCTGTCGACCAAGCGCGTGCAGTTCACGCCCGACCTCATGCCCGGCGACGTCACCGGCTCCCTGGTGTACGACGCGCGCACCGCCGAGTTCTCGTTCCGCGAGGGCCCGGTCTTCACGAACCTTCTGCTCGCGGACGAGATCAACCGCACGCCCCCGAAGACCCAGGCGTCCCTGCTCGAGGCGATGGAGGAGCGGCAGGTGTCCGTGGACGGCACTCCGCGCCCGCTGCCGGACCCGTTCGTGGTCATCGCCACGCAGAACCCGGTGGAGCACGAGGGCACGTACCCGCTGCCGGAGGCGCAGCTCGACCGCTTCCTGCTCAAGGTGGTGCTGTCCGTCCCGGAGCGCGAGCAGGAGATCGAGGTGCTGGCCCGGCACGCGGCCGGGTTCGACCCGCGCGACCTGGGTGCCGCGGGCGTCAGGGCGGTCGCCGGCCCCGAGCAGCTCGCCGCCGCGCGGGCCGAGGTGCGGCACGTCCAGGTGGCGCCCGAGGTGCTCGGGTACGCCGTCGACCTGTGCCGCGCCACCCGCCGCTCCCCCTCGCTCTCGCTCGGCGTCTCGCCGCGCGGCGCCACCGCGCTGCTCGCGACGTCGCGCGCCTGGGCCTGGCTGTCCGGGCGCTCGTACGTGACGCCCGACGACGTCAAGGCGCTCGCGCACCCGACGCTGCGGCACCGCGTCCAGCTGCGGCCCGAGGCGGAGCTCGAGGGCGTCACCGCCGAGAGCGTCCTGACGACCGTGCTCGCGACCGTCCCCGTCCCGCGCTGAGCGCGGCGGCGAGGGTGTCGAGGTCCGGCGGGGACGTGACGGTGGATGTGGTGGTGAGATGGCGCTGACGTGGCGCGCCGTCGTCCTGGCGGCGCTCGGGGTGATCCCGGTGGTCCTGTTCCCCGTGCCGGGGACGGTCGTGGTGTGGGCGCTGGTCGTGGCGGCGGTGTGCGCCGTCGACGTCGCCCTCGCCGCGTCCCCGCGCGCCGTCGCGCTGCAGCGGCGGACGCCCCGCTCGGTGCGGCTGGGCACGACGGCCCGCGCGGAGCTGGTGGTCACCAACACCGCACGACGCCGGCTGCGCGCCGTCGTGCGCGACGCCTGGCCGCCGTCGCTCGTGCCGGACGCGAGCGTGCGCACGGACGGCGCGGGGGCCGGCGAGCCGCTGGTGGCCCGCTCGGCGCGGCACGACGTCGACCTGCCGCCCGGCGAGTCCGCGCGCGTGCGCACTCCGCTGCGACCGACCCGCCGCGGCGACCGCGTCGCCGGGCCGGTGACGATCCGCTCGTACGGGCCGCTGCGCGTCGCCGCCCGCCAGGCGTCGATCCCCGTGCCGGCGCGGCTGCGCGTGCTCCCCGAGTTCGCCAGCCGGCGGCACCTGCCCTCGCGGCTGGCGCGGCTGCGCGAGATGGACGGGCGGGCCGCCGTCCAGGTGCGCGGCGAGGGCACCGAGTTCGACTCGCTGCGCGAGTACGTGGTGGGCGACGACGTGCGCTCGATCGACTGGCGCGCCACCGCCCGCCGCGGCGACGTCGTCGTGCGCACGTGGCGGCCCGAGCGCGACCGGCGCGTCGTGATCGTGCTCGACACCGGTCGGACCTCCGCCGCGCGGATCGGGACCGCGTCCGCGGGCGACGCCGAGCGGGCGGAGGACGGGGACGACGCGCCGTCGCTCGGCGGCACGCGGCTGGAGGCCGGCATCGAGGCCGCCCTGCTGCTCGGTGCGCTCGCCGACCGCGCCGGCGACCGCGTCCAGGTGTTGGCGTACGACCGGGCGCTGCGCGCGCGGGTCGCTGGCGCGTCCGGCCCGCGGCTGCTGCCCGCCCTGGCCGAGTCGCTGTCCACCGTCGAGCCCGTCCTGCGGGAGACCGACTGGCCCGGCCTCGTCGGGCAGGTGCGCCAGCGGGTCTCGCAGCGTTCGCTCGTGGTGCTGCTGACCTCGCTGGACCCGGCCGCCGTCGAGACCGGCCTGCTGCCGGTGATCGACCGGCTCTCCGGCACCCACCAGGTGGTCGTCGCCGCCGTCGCCGACGCGGACGCCGCCCGGCTGCGCGCCGACCGGTCGTCCGCGGCCGCGGTCTACGACGCCGCCGCGGCCGCGCGCGCCGAGCTGGAGCGGGCCGCCGTCTCCACCGTGCTGCGCCAGCACGGGGCCGAGGTCGTCGAGGCGCTGCCGGACGACCTCGCCCCCCGGCTCGCGGACACCTACCTCGCGCTCAAGGCCGCCGGCCGGCTCTGACGCGACCCCGGGCGTCGTGGGCGCTCAGCCGACGGTGGGCACGACCTCGCCGGCGCGGTCGGCGTCCAGGTCGCCCGTGAGCCCGGCCGCGGTGGCGCGGCGGCCCAGCACGACCACGTAGACCCAGAACCCCGCGAGCGCGATCGCCCCGATGACGATCTTGAGCCACCAGGGCAGCGTCGAGCCCGTCACGTACCCCTCGATCAGCCCGGACACCGCGAGCGCCCCCGCCAGCCCGATCGCGACGGTCACGAGCGCGCGCCCCTCCTGCGCCAGCGCGACGGTGCGCGGCCGCGGCCCGGGCGACACCGCGGTCCAGAACAGCTTGAGGCCGGCCGCACCGGCGACGAACACCGCGGTGAGCTCCAGCAAGCCGTGCGGCGCGATGAGCTGCAGGAACACGTCGAGCTCGTCGTAGGCCGCCATCATGCCGCCCGTGGCGCCCACGCCCACCGCGTTCTGGACCAGCACGAAGGCCGGCCAGACGCCGGTGATGCCGAGACCCACGCACTGCGCCGCGATCCACGCGTTGTTCGTCCACACCATGGCGGCGAACGACGCGCCGGGGTCGTAGTACGACGCGAACGCCTCGTTCACGTACGCCTCGCGCTCCGCCGGAGTGCCCATCTGCGCAAGGGCGTCCGGGTCCGTCGCGACGCGGTACCCGGCGACCAGGGCCAGGGCGAGGCACACGACGACGACCCCGAGCGTCCACCAGCGCACCCGGTACAGCGCCGCGGGCACCGTCACCGCCACGAAGCGGACGACGTCGGCCCAGGCGGGCTCGTGCGTGCCCGTGACGCGCACGCGGGCGCGGCTCAGCAGGTCGGAGAGCCGGGTGACGAGCACCGGGTCGGGCGCGGCCGACCGCACCGTGGACAGGTGCGTGGCGACCGCCTGGTAGAGCCGCACCAGCTCGTCGGCCTCCGCGCCGTCGAGCCGCCGCTTGCGGGTGAGCACGCGGAGCCGCTCCCACTGCGGGGTGTGCACGGCGGTGAAGGCATCGAGGTCCACGGCCGCTAGCCTTCCACACGGGAGACGTCGCACGAGCGGGGGATGCACATGCAGGACGGGATCGTCATCGGCGAGGGCGTGGTGCTCGACGCCCGGCCGGCGTCGTTCGTCAGCCGCGCGCTGGCGGCACTGCTCGACCTCGCGGCGCTCGCCGTCGTCGGGATCGCGCTGCTGGTCGTCGTGGCCCTGCAGGACGTCGCGTTCGACGAGCAGTGGGCGCGCGTGGGCGGCGTCGTGGCCGCGGCGCTCGTGATGGTCGTGATCCCGACGACGGTCGAGACGCTGAGCCGCGGTCGCTCGCTGGGCAAGCTGATCACCGGTCTGCGCGTGGTGCGCGACGACGGCGGCCCGGTCCGCTTCCGGCACGCCTTCGTCCGGGCGCTGGTCGGCATCGGCGAGCTGTGGCTGACGGCCGGCAGCGTGGCGCTGGTCACGTCGCTGGCCAACTCCCGCGGCAAGCGGCTCGGTGACCTGCTGGCCGGCACCTACGTCATCCGCGTGCGGGGCGGCCGCGCCCGGACGGTCCCGCTCGGCATGCCGCCGGAGCTGGCCGTCTGGGCCCGCACGGCCGACATCCGGCGGCTGCCCGACGGGCTCGCGCTCGCCGCCCGGCAGTTCCTCGACCGCGCGCCCCGCCTGGCGCCGGCGTCGCGCGCGGGCCTGGCCGACGACCTGGCCGGCCGCGTCGAGCCGTTCGTCGCCCCCGGCCCGCCGCCGGGCACGCCGCCCGAGGCCTTCCTGCACGCCGTCCTGCACGAGCGCCGCGACCGCGAGCTCGAGCGCGGACAGGCCGAGCAGGAGCGGGCCGAGGCCCGCGCCGCCACCCTGCACCGTCTGCCCTACGCCGTCCCCGACCCGCCCCGCTGACCCTCGCCGGTGTTGTGGGTGGGATCGTGGCCCAGTTTCGCGACGAAAC
>NZ_JBHVBO010000063.1:0-20071 GCF_042668085.1 Isoptericola sp. NPDC057391
GGATCAAGTCAGCACGCTCGATTCACGTTCGGCGGGTCAGCGGGCCCGCGCGCCCAGGCGGCGGCTGATCTCGGTGGCCGCCCGGCCGGCCGCCTCGGCGAGCTCGTCGCGCCGGGCGGCGTCGACGTCGTCGGACCAGAACGTCAGCGCGACGCCCGCCACCGGGTGGCCCGTGTGGTCGAGGGCGGCGTGCGCGACGGACGCGAGGCCGGTCGTGACCTCGCCGTCCTCGGTGGCGTGGCCGCGGCGGCGGGTGTCGCGCAGCACCTCGCGCAGGTCGCGCAGCGTGCGCGGGCCGACGCCGGTGCGGTCGGCGAGCGCCGCGGCCGACGGGAACAGCGCCCGCACCTGCGGGGCGGGCAGCAGCGCCAGCACCGCGCGACCGCTGGCGGTGAGGTGGCTGGGCAGGCGCACGTCGACGTCGGTCACGAGGCTGGGCCGGTGCGGCGCGCGCTGCTCCACGAGGTACAGCACCTCGCGGCCGTGCAGCACGGCGAGGTGCGCGCTCTCGCCCGTCGTCTCGACCAGCCGCGCGACGACGGGGCGCGCCAGCCGGGCCAGCGGCGCCTGCCGCGCGTACGCCGAGCCGAGGGACAGCGACGCCGTCCCGAGCCCGTACCGGTGCTCCTCCGGCAGGTGGGTCACGAAGCCCTCGTCCACCAGCACGGAGAGCAGGTGGTAGACGGTGGACCTCGGCAGGCCCAGGTGCTGCGCGACCGCGGCCGCCGGGACCGGCCCCGCCTGCGCGGCGAGGAAGGTCAGCACGCGGAGCGTGCTGCGCGCCGCGGGGACGTCCGCCATCGGGCCTCCTCGTCGCTCTCGGGTCCGGTGTCTGGGATCCCAGACTGAACCTCGCCGGAACCCGTGTCCAGCGCGCCCCGGAGGGTGTGTGCTGGCGGCATGACCGTCACCATCACCACTCGTGCCGTCGTGGAGCTGAGCGGCGACCCGCTGACCGTCGACGCCGTCGTCGCGGTCGCCCGCCACGGCGCGCAGGTCCACCTCACCGACCGCGCCCTGGCGGGGATGGCCGCGAGCCGCGCCGTCGTCGAGGACCTCGCCGACGACGCCCGCCCGCACTACGGCGTCTCCACCGGCTTCGGGGCGCTCGCCCGCCGCCACATCCCCACCGAGAAGCGGGCGCAGCTCCAGCTCGGGCTGGTGCGCTCGCACGCCGCGGGCAGCGGCCCCGAGGTGGAGCGCGAGGCGGTGCGTGCGCTGCAGCTGCTGCGGCTGGCCACGCTCGCCACCGGCCGCACGGGCGCCCGCCCGGTGGTCGCGGAGACGTACGCGGCGATGCTCAACGCCGGCATCACGCCGGTCGTGCACGAGTACGGGTCGCTCGGGTGCTCCGGCGACCTCGCGCCGCTGGCGCACGTGGCGCTCGCCGCGCTGGGGGAGGGCCCGGTGCGCGACGCCGACGGCGAGCTCGTCGACGCCGCCGACGCCCTTGCGGCGGCCGGTATCGCGCCCCTGGAGCTGCGGGAGAAGGAGGGCCTGGCCCTCATCAACGGCACCGACGGGATGCTCGGGATGCTGTGCCTCGCGCTCGACGACCTGCACCGCCTGCTCACGACGGCGGACGTCGCCGCGGCGTCCAGCGTGGAGGCGCTGCTCGGCTCGGACGCGCCGTTCGCCGAGGACCTCGTCGGGATGCGCCCGCACCCGGGGCAGGCGGCGTCGGCCGCGAACCTGCGCGCGCTGCTCGCCGGGTCGCCGGTCGTGGCGAGCCACCGGACCTTCGATGCCGACGGGCGCCCCGAGTGCACCCGCGTGCAGGACGCGTACTCGCTGCGGTGCGCGCCGCAGGTGCACGGCGCGGCGCGGGACACCGTCGAGCACGCGGAGGCGGTCGCCGGGCGCGAGCTCGCGTCGGCGATCGACAACCCCGTCGTCACCGTCGACGGCCGGGTCGAGTCGAACGGCAACTTCCACGGCGCGCCCGTCGCGTACGTGCTGGACTTCCTCGCGATCGCCGTGGCCGACGTCGCGTCCATGAGCGAGCGGCGCACCGACCGGTTCCTCGACGTCGCGCGCAACGAGGGCCTGCCGGCGTTCCTCGCCGACGACCCGGGCGTCGACTCCGGGCTGATGATCGCCCAGTACACGGCCGCGGGGATCGTGTCGGAGCTCAAGCGGCTGGCCGCGCCCGCGAGCGTCGACTCCATCCCGTCGTCGGCCATGCAGGAGGACCACGTGTCCATGGGCTGGGCCGGGGCGCGCAAGCTGCGCCGCGCCGTCGACGGCCTGGGGCGCGTGCTCGCCGTCGAGCTCATGACCGCCGCCCGCGCCCTCGACCTCCGCCTCGCCGACCTGTCAGGACCACGCGCAGGTTCTGATGGTCCTGGCCCTGACAACTCCCGCGCCCCCGAGTTGTCAGGACCACGCGCAGGTTCTGATGGTCCTGGCCCTGACAACTCGACGACGGCCGGTGCAGCGGCGGGCACCGGCGCCGTCCACGCGCTGCTGCGCGCCGCGGTCCCCGGTCCCGGGCCGGACCGGTTCCTCGCCCCCGAGATCGACGCCGTGACGCGGCTCGTCTCAGGCGGCGAGGTCGTCGCCGCCGCGAGCGCCGCCGTCGGCCCGCTTCGCTGAACCGCTCCACCGACCCTCAGAACGACCTCCCGAAGGAGACGACGATGTCCCACGAGCTCGGCACTCCCGTCCCCGTGCGTGCGCCGCGCGGCACGACGCTCACCGCTCGCAGCTGGCAGACCGAGGCCCCGCTGCGGATGCTCATGAACAACCTGGACCCGGAGGTGGCGGAGCGCCCCGACGACCTGGTCGTCTACGGCGGCACGGGGCGGGCGGCGCGCGACTGGCCGAGCTACCACGCCATCGTGCGCACCCTCACGACGCTGGCCGACGACGAGACGCTGCTCGTGCAGTCGGGCAGGCCCGTGGGCGTGCTGCGCACGCACGAGTGGGCGCCGCGGGTGCTCATCGCCAACAGCAACCTCGTGGGCGACTGGGCCACGTGGCCGGAGTTCCGGAAGCTCGAGGCGCAGGGCCTCACGATGTACGGCCAGATGACGGCCGGGTCGTGGATCTACATCGGCGCGCAGGGCATCCTCCAGGGCACGTACGAGACGCTCGCCGCGGTGGCCGCGAAGCGGTTCGGTGGGACGCTCGCGGGGACGCTCACGCTGACCGGCGGGTGCGGCGGCATGGGCGGCGCGCAACCGCTCGCCGTCACGCTCAACGGCGGCGTGTGCCTGGTGGTCGACGTCGACCGGTCGCGCCTGGAGCGGCGTGTGCGCGAGCGCTACCTCGACGAGGTCGCGGACGACCTGGACGACGCCGTCCGGCGCGTCGAGGCGGCGAAGGCGGAGCGCCGCGCGTTGTCCGTCGGCGTGGAGGGCAACAGCGCGGAGGTGGTGCCGGAGCTGCTGCGTCGCGGCGTCGCGGTGGACGTCGTGACCGACCAGACGTCGGCGCACGACCCGCTGTCGTACCTGCCCGTCGGCGTCTCGGTGGACGAATGGCACGACTACGCCGCCGCCAAGCCCGAGGAGTTCACCGACCGGGCGCGCGAGTCGATGGCCCGGCACGTGGAGGGCATGGTCGGCTTCCTCGACGCGGGCGCCGAGGTGTTCGACTACGGCAACTCGATCCGCGACGAGGCGCGCCGCGGCGGCTTCGACCGCGCCTTCGACTTCCCGGGCTTCGTCCCGGCGTACATCCGGCCGCTGTTCGCGCAGGGCAAGGGCCCGTTCCGCTGGGCCGCGCTGTCCGGCGACGCGCGCGACATCGCCGCCACCGACAAGGCCGTGCTCGACCTCTTCCCCGACGACGACCACCTGCACCGCTGGATCCGCGCCGCCCAGGAGCGCGTCGCGTTCCAGGGGCTTCCCGCGCGCATCTGCTGGCTCGGGCACGGCGAGCGCGACCGCGCGGGGCTGGCGTTCAACGACCTCGTCGCGAGCGGCGCGGTGAGCGCGCCGGTCGTCATCGGGCGCGACCACCTCGACGCCGGGTCCGTCGCCTCCCCGTACCGGGAGACCGAGGGCATGGCCGACGGCTCCGACGCCATCGCCGACTGGCCGCTGCTCAACGCGCTCACCGCGGCGTCGTCGGGCGCCACGTGGGTGTCGCTGCACCACGGCGGCGGCGTCGGGATGGGGCGGTCCATCCACGCCGGGCAGGTGTCCGTCGCGGACGGCACCGACCTCGCGGCGCGGAAGCTGGCGCGCGTGCTGTCCAACGACCCTGGGCTCGGCGTCCTGCGGCACGTCGACGCCGGGTACGACGACGCCACGGCCGCCGCGTCGCGGGGCGGGCTGCGCGTGCCGATGCGAGAGTCGTAGGCATGCGCGAGGTGGAGCACCCGGGCGGGTCGCACCCGGCCACGCTGATCCTGGGGATCGGCGAGCTCACGACGAACGCCTACGAGGCCGTCGGCGTCGACGCCGTGGACGACCCGACGGGCGTGATCCGGGACGCCGCGCTGCTGCTCGACGGCGGGCGCGTGGCCTGGGCGGGCCCGGAGAGCGCGTGCGCCGCCGGCGTCGAGCAGGCGCTGGGCCGCGCACCGGACCGCGTCGTCGGCGTCGAGGGACGCGCCGTCGTTCCCGGCTTCGTGGACTCCCACAGCCACCTGGTGTTCGCCGGCGACCGGTCGTCCGAGTTCGAGGCGCGCATGGCCGGGCGTCCCTACGCGGCGGGCGGCATCCGCACGACCGTCGCGGCGACGCGCTCGGCGTCGGACGACGAGCTGCGCGCGACCCTGCGCCGCCACGTCGACCAGGCGCTCGCGCAGGGCACCACGACCCTCGAGACCAAGAGCGGCTACGGGCTGACCGTCGCCGACGAGGAGCGGGCCGTCCGTCTCGCGCGCGAGGTCACCGACGAGGTGACGTTCCTCGGCGCGCACGTCGTGCCGCCCGAGCACTCCCGCGATCCCGACGGCTACGTCGACCTCGTCGTCGGCGACATGCTCGCCGCCTGCGCCCCGTACGCGCGGTGGGTCGACGTGTTCTGCGAGACCGGGGCCTTCACGCCCGAGCAGTCGCGCCGCGTGCTGGAGGCCGGCGCCGCCGCCGGCCTCGGCGTGCGCGTGCACGCCAACCAGCTCGGCCCGGGGGAGGGCGTGCGGCTCGCCGTCGACCTCGGCGCCGCCGCCGTCGACCACTGCACCTTCCTGTCCGACGACGACGTCGCGGCGCTCGCGGGCTCGTGGTCTGCTTCCCGGTCCGGCGGCGAGGCGCACGGGACCGTCGCGACCCTGCTGCCGGGCGTCGAGTTCTCCACGCGCCAGCCGTACCCCGACGCCCGCCGCCTTCTCGACGCGGGCGCCGTCGTCGCGCTCGCCAGCGACTGCAACCCCGGCTCGTCGTACACGAGCTCCATGCCGCTCATGGTGGCGCTCGCGGTCCGCGAGATGGGGATGACCGTCGCCGAGGCCGTCTGGGCGGCGACGACAGGCGGGGCCCGCGCGCTGCGTCGCGACGACGTCGGGCACCTCGCGCCCGGCGCCCGCGCCGACGTCGTCGTCCTCGACGCCCCGAGCCGCACGCACCTCGCGTACCGCCCCGGCGTCCCGCTCGTGCACGCGGTCTGGAAGAACGGGCGCGAAGAGGTGCACCCGCCGAGGTAGTTCGAACTCCACCGAGGTAGTCCAGATCCTCGCGAGGTAGTTCCTCCCCCGCCGACGTCGTTCGGCAGGCGGGATGACGGCTGTTTTGTCCCTTGAGTCCGAACTACCTCGGCACGGATCGAACTACCTCGGCGAGAACCTGACTACCTCGGCACGAAAGGAACTACCTCGGGCGGAGGGCCAGGCCGGCCAGAACCTCCAGCACGCAGAGGGCGGCGAGGCGGACGGTGCGGCCGTCGGGCGTGTCGGCGGTGGCGTCCACCTCGGCGAGGTCGACGGAGCGAACACGGTGATCGGTGGCCGCCGCGCGGACGAGCGCGCGCAGCTCCCAGGCGGCCAGCCCGCCCGGCACGGACGCGGGGCAGCCGGGGGCGACGGAGCGGTCGCAGACGTCGACGTCGACGTCCAGGTGCACCGGCCCGCCCGCGGCGCCGGCGACGTCCAAGGCCTCGCGGACGACGTCGGCCAGGCCAGCAGCGCCGTTCCCCCGGGCGCGGAGCTCGTCGAGCGTCACGACGGTGATCCCCAGGTCGCGCGCCCGCCGCGCGTACGCGGCGGAGTTGGCGAAGTCCGCGATGCCGAGCTGCACGACGCGCGACGGGTCCAGGCCGGCCTCGATCAGCCGGCGCACCGGCGAGCCGTTCGAGACGCCGTCGCGCAGGTCGTAGTGCGCGTCGAACGTGACCAGGCCGGCGGTCGCGACGTCGTCCCCCCAGGCGCCGAGGGCCACCGGGACGGTGAGCGCGTTGTCCCCGCCCAGCGCGACGACGGCGCGCGCCCCGGCCAGTGCAGCCCCGACCGCGGCGCGGGCGCGGGCCTCGCCCTCGGGCCCGTCGGGCTCGTCGACGTCGCCGTGGTCGACGACGTCGAGCGCGCCGAGATCGACGGGCGCGCCGTCGGCACCACGGATCAGGGCGGGGCTGTAGCGGCGCAGCGCCTCGCGCACGGCGGCGGGGGTCGCGTGCGCGCCCGTCGTCGACAGCGACGTGCGCCAGGTGGGGACGCCGAGCAGGGCCAGGTCGGCGGGTGCGTCGGCAGGGGCGGGCCAGCTGCCGGCGCGAGGCCAGAGCGGGTCGTGGGGCAGGGGAGCGGAGGTCACCTGCCGACCGTACGACTCCCATGAGGTGCCTCACACACCCGGGGTACCCCCTGGGCATCGTGGTGTCCCGCTGCTAGGGTCTGGCATTCGTGGGTTCGATGCCTACGTTCGATCACGTCGATCATTCGACCGGCTGATCCCCGATCCCCGACTGAGCATGGAGTTCCCGTGGCCGTCAGCGTTCCTGTGAGGCACCCCCTCATCGCGCGCCTCGACGTCGACTTCCGTCGCGTCGCCAGCGCGCTGTGTCGCTGACCCACCGGCCCACCGTCGACGACGCCGTCGACGGCCGGAGCCCGCGCCGCCGCTGACCGGCCCGCGCGCGGTCTCCCGCTCGTCCCGCACTCCCCGGGCGCCGTGCGCCCACCCTCTGCTGTCCCGGTGCTGCCCTGCGGCACCTCGGCGAAAGGTTCCTCCGTGTCCTCCGCAACCAAGGTCCCCGGCGCGCAGCCGCGCGGACGCAAGAAGCTGCGCTTCCCGTCGTTCTCGGTCCAGATCCTGCTGGGCCTCGCGCTCGGCGTGCTGCTCGGCTGGCTCGCGCTCTCCCTCGGCCCGCAGGCCGACGGCGAGACGCCCAACGGCCTGACCACGACGCTCGACACCATCGGCTCGTCGTTCGTCACGCTGCTCAAGGCGATCGTGCCGCCGCTGATCTTCACGGCGATCGTCGCGTCGATCGCGAACCTGCGCACCGTCACCAACGCGGCCCGCCTGGCCGGCCAGACGCTGCTCTGGTTCGCCATCACCGCCGCGATCTCCGTGGCGATCGGCATCGGCCTGGGCCTGGTGTTCCAGCCCGGCCACAACACGACCCTCACGACGGCGGAGGCGGCCGAGCCGTCCAGCACCGGCACGTGGCTCGACTTCCTCAACGGCCTCATCCCGACCAACGTGCTCGGCCTGGGCGCCTCGACGTCGGTCGAGGCCGGCGCCGACGGCGCGCTGAGCGCCGAGACGGGCATCAGCTTCAACGTGCTGCAGATCCTCGTCGTCGCGCTGGTCATCGGCATCGCCGCCCTGAAGTCGGGGGCCAAGGCCGACCCGTTCCTCGCGTTCAACCGGTCGGCGCTCTCCATCATCCAGAAGGTGCTGTGGTGGATCATCCGCCTCGCGCCGCTGGGCACGATGGGCCTCATCGGCAACGCCGTCGCCACGTACGGCTGGGAGTCGCTGCGCTCGCTCGCCTCGTTCTCCGTGGCGATCTACGTCGGCCTCGCGCTGGTGCTGTTCGTCGTCTACCCGGTGCTGCTCAAGGCCAACGGCCTCGGCGTGATCGCCTGGTTCAAGGGCGCGTGGCCGGCGATCCAGCTCGCGTTCGTCTCCCGCTCGTCGGTGGGCACCATGCCCGTGACGCAGCGCGTCACCGAGCGCAATCTGGGCGTGCCGAGCGAGTACGCGTCGTTCGCCGTGCCGCTGGGCTCGACGACGAAGATGGACGGTTGCGCCTCGATCTACCCGGCGATCTCCGCGATCTTCGTGGCGCAGATCTTCGGCATCGACCTGTCGCTGACCGACTACCTGCTCATCGCCTTCGTGTCCGTCGTCGGCTCGGCCGCGACCGCGGGCCTCACCGGCGCGATGGTCATGCTGACCCTCACGCTGTCCACGCTGGGCCTGCCGCTGGCGGGCGTGGGCCTGCTCCTCGCCGTCGACCCGATCCTCGACATGGGCCGCACCGCGGTGAACGTCGCCGGGCAGACGGTGGTCCCGACCATCGTTGCCAAGCGCGAGGGCATCCTCGACCTCGAGCAGTTCCGCGCCGCGTCGTCGGAGCACCTGTTCGACGAGGACGAGGCCGCGCAGGACGACGCTGCCGAGCCCACGCAGGACGAGGCCGCCCGCGAGCCGGTGGGCGCCGGCGCGAAGGCCTGACGGCCCGCAGCACGAGACGGAGGCCCGGTGGGACACCCGCCGGGCCTCCGTCGTGCTATCGGGCGAGCGCCGCGGCCTCGACGAGGCCGGTGCACGGGATCGCGAGGACGTCGCCGCGGCGCAGGTCGCGCGGCAGGCGGACGACCGGCCCGCCGCGGCCCGGCGCCGGGTGCACGGTGAAGGGGCGCAGGGGCTCCGCGGACGCCCGGCCCACGAGCCGCGCGCGGTCGAGCAGGACGGCGCACCCGCCGAGGTCGGCGTCGAGCCAGGCCTGCCGGGCGTCGTCCCCGAGCCGCGGGACGGCGTCCGCCACGCGCGCCAGGACGACGGTCCGCGGGGGCGCGTCGCCCCAGAAGCGGTCGACGCGCGCGACGTCGGCGCCGACCGGGACGACGACGCGCGGGGTGGCGTAGTGCTCGGCGAGCCGGGCCAGGCTGGTGCGGTCGACGAGCACGTCGTCCGCGGTGAGCTCGGTGCCCTCCGGCCACCCCTCGAGCGCCGCGCGCCGGGGGCGGACCAGGGTGGTGATCAGCGTCGTGAGGCCCATGCCTCCGGTCTACTGCCGCGCGAGCCCGCGGGACCGGGACCTCACGGAACGCATACGGGGACGGGCCCGATCCTCACGACTCTCCGCCGTCGGGGTCGAGGCGGTAGCCCATGCCGGCCTCGGTGACGAGGTAGCGCGGGGCGGCGGGGTCGGGCTCGAGCTTCTTGCGCAGCTGCGCCACGTAGAGCCGCAGGTACCCGGTGTCGCTCACGTGCTCGGAGCCCCAGATCTCGGTGAGGAGCGTCTGGCGGGTCACGAGCTTGCCGGGGTTGCGCACCAGCCGCTCGAGCATCTGCCACTCGGTGGGCGTGAGGCGCACGTGCTCCGTCTGCCCGCCGAGGGCGCGCGTGACGCTGTGGGCGGAGAGGTCCACGGTGACGTCGCCGAACCGCACCACCGGGTCGGAGTCCTCGTGCGCCACGCGGCGGGTGAGGGCGCGGATGCGGGCCAGGAGCTCCTCGATGGAGAACGGCTTGGTCACGTAGTCGTCCGCGCCGGCGTCGAGCGCCTCGACCTTGTCGGCCGCGCCGGTGCGCCCGGACACCACGAGGATCGGGGCGTCCGACCAGCCACGGACGGCGTGGATGACGTCGATCCCCTCGAGCTCGGGCATGCCCAGGTCGATCATGAAGACGTCGGGGCGGTGGTCGATGGCGCGGGCGATCGCCTGCGTCCCGGTGGTCGCCGTGACGATCTCGTACCCCTGCGCGGTGAGGGTGATCCGCAGGGCGCGCAGGATCTGGGGGTCGTCGTCGGCGATGAGGATCTTCATGGCGCGGTGGTCTCCGGCGGGTCGGGGTGGCGGGTTGGCTCCGCGGCGGGGAGCGCGACGACCATCGTGAGGCCGCCGCCGGGGGTGTCCTCCGGGGTCAGCGTGCCGCCCATGCCCTCGACGAACCCCTTGGACAGCGCGAGGCCGAGCCCCAGGCCGGTCGTGTTGTCGGTGTCGCCGAGCCGCTGGAAGGGCACGAACACGTCCTCGCGCCGGTCGGCGGGGATGCCGGGGCCGTGGTCGACCACCCGGATCTCGACCGTGCCCGCGAACGTGCTGGTGGAGACGCGCACGCGCCGCCCGGCGGGGGAGTGCCGCAGCGCGTTGGCCAGCAGATTCACCAGCACCCGCTGCAGCAGCACGGGGTCGGCGACGACGCTCGGCGCGGTGAGGTCGAGGTCGAGCTCCACCTCCCCGGGGCCGACGCCGAGCTCGTCGAGCGCAGGCAGCACGACGTCGGCCGTCTCGACGGGCGCCGTGGAGACGGCGAGCACGCCGGCCTCGAGCCGGCTCACGTCGAGCAGGTCGGTGATGAGGGTGCCCAGCGCGGTGAGGCTCTCGTCCGCCGTCGCCAGCAGCTCGTCGTGGTCCGCCTCGCTCAGCGCGCCGCGCGCGGAGCGCAGCCCGCTGACGGCGGCGGCCGCGGAGCTGAGCGGGCGGCGCAGGTCGTGGCTCAGCGCGGACAGCAGGGCGCTGCGCACCCGGTCGGACTCGGCGAGCTGGTCCACCTCGCTCGCCACCTCGGCGAGGTCGCTGCGCTCCAGCGCGGCCTGCAGCTGGACGGCGATGACGTTCAGCAGGCGTCGCTCGGAGGCCGCGAGGTCGCCGCCGGACAGCTCGAGGTCGGCGCGGTCGCCGACGTCGATGGTCGTGCGCGATCCCGCCGGGTCGTTCTCGCCGTCCGCGGCCAGCACCACGCCGCCCGCGACGAGGCGCGCCCCGGCGAGCCCGAACGCCTCCCGCGCCCGGCTCACGAGCGCCTGCACGGCGTCCTGCCCGCGCAGCACGCTGCCGGCCACGGTCGCCAGCACCTCCGACTCGGCCGCGGCCCGGTGTGCGGCGCGCGTCGTGCGGGCGGCGCGGTCCACGACGACGCTCACCAGCACGGCCGTGACGACGTACAGGACGAGGGCGACGGCGTGCAGCGGCTCGCCCACGGTGATGGTGTGGATCGGCTCCACGAAGAAGAAGTCGAGCGTGATCCCGGACAGGATCGCGGCGTACACGGCGGGCCCCGCGCCGCCGACCAGCGCCACCACGACGACGAGCAGCTGGTACGACAGCACGTCCGAGACGATCGACTCCTCGCTGCGGAGCGTCACGAGCCCCCACGTGAGCAGCGGGCCGCCCAGGACGGCGAGCAGGTACCCCGCCAGGCGGCGCTTCGCCGACAGGGCGCCGCCCATGCGCGGCAGGCGGGCGCGGCCGCCCGCGGCGGCGTGGTTGACGATGTGGACGTCGATGTTGCCGGCCTCGCGCGTCACGGTCGCGCCGATGCCGGGCCCGCTGAGCGCCGCGGCAAGGCGGCCGCGGCGGGAGACGCCGATGACGAGCTGGGTCGCGTTGACGCCGCGCGCGAACTCCACGAGCGCCGTCGGGACGTCGTCGCCCACCACCTGGTGGTAGGTGCCGCCGAGCTCCTCGACGAGCAGCCTTTGCCTCGCGAGCGCGCCCGGCGTCGCGCCGCGCAGCCCGTCCTGACTGGTGACGTGCACGGCGAGCAGGTCGCCGCCCGCCGACCGCGCCGCGATCCGCGCGCCGCGCCGCAGCAGCGTCTCGCCCTCCGGCCCGCCGGTGAGCGTCACGACGACCCGCTCGCGCGCCTCCCACGTGGAGTCGATCCCGTGCTCGGTGCGGTAGTGCTGCAGCGCCGCGTCGACCTCGTCGGCCAGCCACAGCAGGGCGAGCTCGCGCAGGGCGGTGAGGTTGCCGAGGCGGAAGTAGTTCGACAGCGCCGCATCCACCCGCTCGGCCGGGTAGACGACGCCGGACGAGAGCCGGTCGCGCAGCGCCTGCGGGGCGAGGTCCACGACCTCGATCTGGTCCGCGGCGCGCAGCACGGCGTCGGGGATGGTCTCCTGCTGCGCCACCCCGGTGATCTTCTGGACGACGTCGTTGAGCGACTCGATGTGCTGGATGTTGACGGTCGAGAGGACGTCGACGCCGGCGTCGAGCAGGGCGTCGACGTCCTCCCACCGCTTGGCGTGCCGCAGGCCCGGCGCGTTGGTGTGCGCCAGCTCGTCGACCAGTGCGACCTCCGGCCGCCGCGCCAGGACGGCGTCGAGGTCCAGGTCGGTGAGCTCGACGCCGCGGTGGGTCACGGTGGTGCGCGGCACGACCTCCAGCCCTTGCGCCATCGCGGCCGTCGCGGCGCGCCCGTGCGTCTCCACGAGCGCGACCACGACGTCCTTGCCGTCGTCGCGCAGCCGCCGGCCCTCCTCGAGCATGGCGTAGGTCTTCCCCACGCCCGGCGCCGCGCCGAGGAGGACGCGCAACCTGCCGCGACCCATGCTCACCTCCCGAGCTCGGCCGTGCTCTCGTCGAGGGCCACGTTGAGCTCCAGCACGTCGACCACGGGCTCCCCGAGGTATCCCAGGGCGCGACCCTCAGTGTGCCTCGCGACGAGGTCCGCGACCTCCTTTTCCTCCAGGTCGCGTGCGGCGGCGACGCGCGCGACCTGGAGGTCGGCGTACTCGGGGCTGATGTGCGGGTCCAGCCCGGACCCGGACGTGGTGACGGCGTCCGCCGGGACGTCGGCCTCCTCCACGTCCTCGAGCGCGGCCACGGCCGCGCGCCGCTCGGCGATCGCGGCGACGAGGTCGGGGTTCTCCGGGCCGAGGTTCGACCCGGAGGACGCGGCGCCGTCCCAGCCGTCTCCCGCGGCCGACGGTCGCGGCTGGAAGTACTGCGGCAGGGGCGCTCCCTCGGCGTCGGTGAAGCCCTGGCCGACCAGCGCCGACCCGACGACGTCCCCGTCGGCGTCGCGGACCAGCGAGCCGTCGGCCTGCGCCGGCAGCACGAGCTGGCCGACGCCGGTGATCGCCGCCGTGTAGCCGACGCCGAGCAGCAGGGTCAGGACGATCATCGCTCGGACCGCGACCCCGAGGGTGCGGCCGGTGCTGCGGGTGGTGGCGTTCATGGAGTTCTCCTTCGCTCTGCTCAGTACCCGGGGAGGAGGCGCACGACGAGGTCGATGAGCCAGATGCCGACGAAGGGCGCGACGACGCCGCCGAGGCCGAAGACCAGGAGGTTGCGCCCGAGGGTCTTCGACGCGTCCATGGGCCGGTAGCGCACGCCGCGCAGGGACAGCGGGATGAGCAGCACGATGACGAGCGCGTTGAACACGATCGCCGACACCACGGCCGACGACGGCGAGCTCAGGCCCATGACGTTGAGCGCCTCGAGGCCGGGGAACACGCCCATGAACATCGCCGGGATGATCGCGAAGTACTTCGCGATGTCGTTCGCGATCGAGAAGGTCGTCAGCGCGCCCCGCGTGATGAGCAGCTGCTTGCCGATGCGGACCACGTCGATGAGCTTGGTGGGGTCGGAGTCGAGGTCGACCATGTTGCCGGCCTCCTTAGCGGCCGACGTGCCCGAGTTCATCGCGACGCCGACGTCGGCCTGCGCGAGGGCGGGGGCGTCGTTGGTGCCGTCGCCGGTCATCGCGACGAGGCTGCCGCCCTCCTGCTCGCGCCGGATGAGCGCCAGCTTGTCCTCGGGCGTCGCCTCGGCGAGGTAGTCGTCCACGCCGGCCTCGGCGGCGATGGCCGCGGCGGTCAGCGGGTTGTCGCCGGTGACCATCACGGTGCGGATCCCCATGGCCCGCAACTCGGCGAACCGGTCCGCGATGCCCTCCTTGACGACGTCCTTGAGGTGCACGACGCCGAGCACCCGCCCGGCCTCGCCCGGCGCCCGGACGGCCACGACCAGCGGCGTGCCGCCGGACCGCGCCACCCGCTCGACGGCGTCCTCCACCTCCGCGACGACCGGGGCGGCCGGGGCACCGCCGTCGGCCAGCCAGGCCATGACGGCGCTGCCGGCACCCTTGCGGATCTGCGTGCCGTCGGGCTCGTCGAGGCCGGACATGCGGGTCTGCGCGGTGAAGGGCACGACCTCGCCGGGCGCGGTGTCGCCGACGTCCACCCCGGCCCGGGCGGCGAGCGTCACGATCGACGCACCCTCCGGCGTCGGGTCCGCGAGGGACGAGAGGGCGGCGGCGCGCACCAGGTCGCGGACGTCGACGCCGGACAGCGGCAGGAACTCGCTCGCCTGCCGGTTGCCGTACGTGATCGTGCCGGTCTTGTCGAGCAGCAGCGTCGTCACGTCGCCGGCGGCCTCGACGGCGCGGCCGGACATCGCGAGCACGTTGCGCTGCACCAGGCGGTCCATCCCCGCGATGCCGATGGCGGACAGCAGCGCGCCGATCGTCGTCGGGATGAGGCAGACCAGCAGGGCGACCAGCACGGCCACGCTCACCGGGCTCGCCGCGTACGACGCGATCGGGTTCAGGGTGAGCGCGACGACGACGAACACGATCGACAGCGACGCGAGCAGGATGCTGAGCGCGATCTCGTTCGGCGTCTTCTGCCGGCTGGCACCCTCGACGAGCGCGATCATCCGGTCCACGAACGTCTCGCCCGGCTTCGAGGTGATGCGCACGACGACCCGGTCGGACAGCACCCGCGTGCCGCCGGTGACGGCGGACCGGTCGCCGCCGGACTCGCGGATCACGGGCGCGGACTCGCCGGTGATGGCGGACTCGTCGACCGACGCGATGCCGCGCACGATCTCGCCGTCGCCCGGCACGAGGTCGCCGGCGGCGACCACGACGACGTCGCCGAGGTCCAGGTCGGCCGACGACACGTCGTCGAGCGGGGCGCGCAGCGCGTCGGGGTCGGCCCCGGCGTCGTAGGCGCGGACGCGGTGCGCGACGGTGGCCGTGCGGGTCTGGCGGAGGGTGTCCGCCTGCGCCTTGCCGCGGCCCTCCGCGACCGACTCGGCGAGGTTCGCGAACACGACGGTCAGCCACAGGAACAGCGCGATGACGGCGGTGAACGAGCCCGGGACGGCCGTGCCGCCCGAGGTGACGGGCCCGCCGAGCAACGGCTCGACGACCGCGAGCACGGTGGTCAGCGCGGCACCGACCCAGACGACGAACATCACGGGGTTGCGCCACATCTGGCGCGGGTCGAGCTTGCGGAACGCGCCCGGCAGGGCGGCCCGCACCTGGGACCAGGTGAAGATCCCGCCCGGCGTGCGGGGGGTCGTCGAGGACGGGGTGGGGGACGGGGTGTCGATCAGGGTGGTCATGGCTTACACGAGCCCTTCCGCCAGGGGACCCAGCGCGAGAACGGGGAAGTAGGTGAGCGCGGTGAGGACGACGACGACCCCGACGAGCAGCCCGACGAACTGCGGGCGGTGCGTGGGCAGCGTCCCCGCGGTGGCCGGGACCTTGTCCTGCCGGGCCAGGGAGCCGGCGAGGGCGAGCACCAGCACGATCGGGACGAAGCGGCCCAGCAGGATCGCGACGCCGAGCGCGGTGTTCAGCCACGGGGTGTTCGCCGTCAGGCCGGCGAAGGCCGAGCCGTTGTTGTTCGCGGCCGACGTGAAGGCGTACAGGACCTCGGACATGCCGTGCACGCCCGGGTTCCAGATCGACGTCGAGACGACGCTCTCCCGCACCGGCGGGATCGCGAAGCTCAGCGCCGTGCCAGCGAGCACCAGGGTGGGAGTCACGAGGATGTACAGGCTGGCCAGCTTGATCTCGCGGGGCCCGATCTTCTTGCCGAGGTACTCGGGCGTGCGGCCCACGAGCAGGCCGGCGACGAACACGGCGACGACGGCCAGCACGAGCATCCCGTAGAGCCCGGACCCGACGCCGCCGGGGGCCACCTCGCCGAGCATCATGTTGAGCATCGGCAGCATGCCGCCCAGCGCGGTGAACGAGTCGTGCATCGAGTTGACGGCGCCGGTCGACGTCGTCGTGCTCGTGGTGGCGAAGAGCGTGGACCCGAGGACGCCGAACCGCGCCTCCTTGCCCTCCATCGCGCCGCCGGCGAGCTGCGGGGCGGTGCCGTTCCCGGCCGACTCGAGCGCCGTCAGCGCGGCGAACGACGCCACGAAGATCACGCCCATCGCCGCGAGGATCGCGTAGCCCTGCCGCAGGTCGCCCACCACCCGCCCGAAGGTGCGGGGCAGGGAGAACGGGATGGCCAGCATGAGGAGGACCTCGACGACGTTGGTCCACGCCGTGGGGTTCTCGAACGGGTGCGCCGAGTTCGCGTTGAAGAACCCGCCGCCGTTGGTGCCGAGCAGCTTGATGACCTCCTGGGAGGCGACCGGGCCGCCGGGGATGCTCTGGGCACCGCCGGCGACGGTCGTGACGTCGGTGAAGCCGTCGAAGTTCTGCACGACGCCGCCGATCATCAGCACCACCGCGCCCAGCACCGAGAGGGGCAGCAGGATGCGGAGGCTGCCGCGGACCAGGTCCACCCAGAAGTTGCCGATCACCCCCGTGCGGCGGTGCGCGAACCCGCGGACCAGGGCCACGGCCACCGCCATGCCGACCGCCGCGGAGACGAAGTTCTGCACCGCGAGCCCGGCGAGCTGCACGGTGTACCCGAGCGTCTGCTCGGGCGAGTACGACTGCCAGTTCGTGTTGCCCACGAACGACGCGGCCGTGTTGAACGCCAGGTCCGGCGGCACCGCGGGCAGCCCCAGCGAGTATGGCAGCCACTGCTGCGTGCGCTGCAGCGCGTAGACGATCAGCAGCCCGACGACGGAGAACGCCAGCACGCCGCGCGCGTAGGCCTGCCAGGTCTGCCCTGACCGCGGGTCCACCCCCAGCAGGCGGTACAGGCCGCGCTCGGCGCGCCAGTCGCGCGGCGTCGTGTAGACCGTCGCCATGTAGTCGCCGAACGACCGGTGGACGGCGGCGAGGACGAGGGCGACGGTGCCGAGCGCGAGGACCGCCCCGACCCAGCCCATCAGAACTTCTCCGGTTTCACGAGGGCCACCGCGAGGTAGACCAGCGCGGCCACGCCGAGGGCCGCGGCGAGGAGCTCGACGACGATCACAGCCTCTCCACCGCCTTCGCGATCCCGGCGAGCAGCGCGAACAGGGCGATCACGCCCAGCACGTAGACGACGTCGAGCACCAGCACGTCCCCACTTCGAGTCCGACGGCCCACCGCCGGCGGGCCGGGCGCCCTTCCCGGGTGCCGACGTCGATGCAACACCCGCCGGAAGGCCCCGGAGCCCGTCCTCACGGGATCCATACGGCGTTCGGCCGCACCCTGACGGAAGCCCTACGGGCGAGGGCCGCCGCGGCGAGAGCCGGGGATGCGCGACGGTCGGGCGTGCCAGGCTGCCCCGTATGGACTCCGTCGACGACGACACCAAGGCCGCGTGGGCCGTCGCCTCGCGCAAGTACACGGACGAGTACGCCGAGCACCTCGAGCAGGCCCGCACGGCGCGGCTGCTGCCCGCGGAGGTCGCCGCGATCGGGGAGCTGGTCCGGGGTGCCGACGTCGTGCACCCGATGAGCGGCCATGGCCTGGACGACGTCGCGCTGGCGCGGCTGGGCGCGCGGTCCGTGCACGGCCTGGACTACAGCCCGGCGCCGGTGGCGAGCGCGCAGCGCCGGGCCGACGAGCTGGGGCTGCCCTGCCGGTACACGTGCGCGACGCTGCCCGACAGCGGCCTCGACGACGCGTGCGCCGACCTCGTCTACACCGGCAAGGGGGCGCTCATCTGGGTCGCGGACCTGCCCGCGTTCCTCGCCGAGGTGCGCCGCCTGCTGCGGCCGGGCGGCCGGTTCTACGTCTACGAGGCGCACCCGCTGGTGCCGCTGTGGGCGTGGGACGCCGACGAGCTCCGCGTGCGCCCGGACCGCGGGTACTTCGAGACGTCGCACGTCAACGACACGTTCCCCGGCCACGGGGCGGTGGAGCGGCAGCGCACGCTCGCCGAGACCGTCATGGCGTGCCTGCGCGCCGGGTTCGAGATCGAGCACCTCGAAGAGCACCCCGAGCCGTTCTGGCGCCCCGACGGCGTCGACGCCGCCGCCTGGGACGGGCGCGTCCCGAACGCGTTCTCCCTGCTGGCGCGAGTCGTCTGAGCGCCGACGCACGACGGAGCGCCCGCCCCCTGGAAGCGGGACGGGCGCTCGGCGGTGGTGCGGGGCTCAGGAGCCCGCCGGCTCCTCGTGGTCGGTCGGGGTGTGCACGATGTCGTAGTACACGTCGGTGTTCCCCTCCTCGGGGAAGACGCGGTAGGTGAACTCCTGGTCGGTCAGCGTGACGATGTCCGAGTCGCGCTCGAACAGCACCTCGCCGGCGTCGTCCTTCGCGACGATGTGGCGGGTCGTGCCCTCCTCGTCGACCGTCCAGTCGCCCTGCATCTTCGGGGTGTCGTCGAGGTTGTACATCGTGAACGTGCCGTCGGCCTTGAAGTACGCCCAGCCGACGAAGGTGCTCACGTCCTCGTCGTCCAGCGGGACCTCCTCGCCCGACTCGTCGGTCGCGCCGGTGGTCTCCCAGGCGGTCGACGCGAGCACGTCCGACGGCGTCTGCGCGTCCTGCGCCGTCTCCTGGTCCGCGGCCTCCTGCGACGCGGTGGTGCCGGTGCCGGCCGCGGCGTCGGCCTCGCCCGTGCTGCAGGCGGTGAGCGCCCCCAGGGCGATCAGCGCCGAGACGGCGATCGTGGCGGGCTTCGTCGGCTTCGTGAGCTTCATGGGTGTCCTTCTCTCGTGGCCGGGCCTGGCTGTGCGCCCGGGACGTACGTGGTGAGGCAGCCATCGTCGTCACGGCCGTCGCCCGGGCACATCGCCTGGCGGGCTCGGCAGGCCTCAGCCGAACGGATGATGTGCTCGCCGCGGCCGCCCTGCGAGCCTGGTCGACGTCGTCCACCACCGCGTCGTCCACCACCGCGCGTCCACCACGGAGGGATCCTCATGACCGCTCGACCGTCACGGCCCGGGGCTCGTCGTGCGCGGGCCGGGCTCGCCGTCGTCGTCGCCTCGCTCGCCGTGGTGACGACGCTCGCGGCGTGCTCCGCCGGCTCGGCCGCCCCGGACGCGGCCGCGGAGGGCGCGTCGTCGTCCGGTGCCACCGCGGCGCTGTGGCGGGCCGTCGAGCGCGGCGACGCGGACGCCGTCCGGCGTGCCGTCGACGACGGCGCCGACCTCGAGGCGCGGGGGGACGGCGACGCGACGCCGCTCGTGGCGGCGACGAAGGCCGGGCGGACGGACGTCGCCCTGGCCCTGCTCGACGCCGGGGCCGACCCGGACGCGAAGGACGCGATCGAGGACTCCGCGTTCCTGTACGCGGGGGCCGAGGGGCTCGACGAGATCCTCACGGCGACGCTGGAGCACGGTGCCGACGTCGGGAGCGTCAACCGCTACGGCGGCACCGCCCTCATCCCGGCCAGCGAGCACGGGCACGTCTCGACCGTCCGGATCCTCATCGAGGCGGGCGTCCCGCTCGACCACGTGAACGGCCTGGGGTGGACCGCGCTGCACGAGGCGATCGTGCTCGGCGACGGGGACGCCGACCACGTTGAGACGGTCCGGCTGCTGCTGGAGGCCGGCGCGGACCCGACGATCCCCGACCGCGAGGGCGTGCTCCCGCGCGACCTCGCCGCCCGGGCCGGCCAGGACGAGATCGTCGGCCTGCTCGAGCGCGCGTCCTGAGGCCCCCGCGCTCGGACGGTCACGTCTCCGAGGGCGGGTGGTGAGCCGCGAACCGCAGCAGCGCCCCCGGCGGCAGCTGGCCCAGCAGCCACAGGTGCGTCGACGCCACCGCGGCGACCACCGGGTAGCCGCCGGTCAGCGGGTGGTCGACGCCGAACAGCACGGGAAGCCCGTCCGGCGGCACCTGCAGCGCGCCGGTCACGCAGCCCTCGCTGGGCAGCTCGCGGCCCCGCGCGCCGGGCGTGCGCGTCAGTGGCGCGCCGTCCAGCCGCAGGCCCACGCGGTCGGAGCGGTCGGTCACCCGCCACTCCTGGTCCAGCAGCGCGGCGACGTCGGTGAACCAGTCGTCGTGCGGGCCGAGCACGACGGGGAGCGTCGTGACCTCGCCCGGCGCGGGCAGCGTCGCCGGGTCCGGCGCCCCGACGTCGTGCACGGCCACCGCCCCGATGTTGTGGGTGGGCTCGTGGCCCTGTTCAGCACCTGGATCAGGGC
>NZ_JBHVBO010000064.1:0-19720 GCF_042668085.1 Isoptericola sp. NPDC057391
GTGGGTCCCGCCCGCCCCGCGCGGCGCCGTCCGGCTCCGGCTGCTGGGCGCGCACGCCGTCGCCGACCTGACCGGGCCGACGGCGTGCGAGGTGCTCACGGCCGCGGAGAAGGCCGCGGTCGAGGCGCGCCTCGGGCCGGACCCGATCCGCGAGCAGGGGCAGGGGGCGCGCACGGCGTTCGTCGAGCGTGTGCGGCGTTCGCGCGTGACGGTCGGCCAGCAGCTCATGGACCAGGCGGTGATCGCCGGCGTCGGCAACATCTACCGGGCCGAGGCGCTGTTCCGGGCGGGCGTGGACCCGCTGCGCCCGGGCAACGCCGTGCCCGAGCCGGCGCTCGCCGCGATCTGGGACGACCTGGTCGTGCTCATGCGCGATGGCGTGGAGCGCGGGGCGATCGTCACCACGCGGCCCGAGCACCGGGTGGCGGACGGCGGTGGCGGCCGGGTCACGCGGCAGAACACCGACGGCGACGCCGACGCGGTGCCCCGGGACGCGTCGTTCTACGTGTACCACCGCGACGGCCTGCCGTGCCGGGTCTGCGGCGCCCCGGTGCTCACCAAGGAGCTCGCGGGCCGCAACCTGTTCTGGTGCGGCGCCTGTCAGGTCTGAGGACCCGGCACCAGGCCCAGCACCCCGGCCAGGTGCCGGCCCGGCGCCTCGCCCCAGTCCGCCCACTCGGCCTCGGTGGCCTCGGCGAGCGCGCCGCACCACGTCCAGGCCCGGTTGACGGCATGCGTGACGCCGGCGGCGCGCCGCAGGTCGTCCCACGTCGGCGCGCCGGGGCTCGCGCCGACCGGCGGCAGGCCCCGCTCGGCGGACCAGTCGTCCCACGCCCGGCGGTACGCCCGCTCGACCGGCTCCCAGTCCGTGCCCCCGTGACGCGCGACGGCGGACGACACCTCGAGCACCTCGAGCGGGTGCGCCCACTGGGCGTCGCCGAGGTCGAACACGCGCAGGTCCCCGTCGACCTCGAAGACGTTGCCCGGGTGCAGGTCGCCGTGCTGCAGGCTGCTCGGCAGAGGGCCCTGCGCCAGCGTGGTCGCCGCGGCGGCCACGGCCTCGCGGGCGTCGCGGAGGCGATCGGCCGTGCGGTCGTCCGGCCGCGCGGGGTGGCCCGTCGGGAAGCCGTCCAGCCGGTCGAGCACCGCGTCGAGTCGTGCCGGCACCGTGCCGGGGGAGCAGTCGGGCAGCCCGGTGGCGCGCAGGGCCTCGCCCCGCCCGAGGAGGGTCTGCTGGAGGCGCGCGTACCGCGTCAGCAGCGCGCCCCAGTCGCCGGCGTCGGGGTCGCGGCGCTCGCGCAGCGTGGCGCCGCGGTCGGCCGTGAGCATCCACCCACGGTCGGCGTCGACCGCGGCGGGAGCGTCGGCCGCGTCAGGGGCGATCTCGGCGAGCAGGGCCTGCAGCGCGGGCTCGAAGGACGCCGAGCGGCAGGTGGCCTTGAACCAGAAGCGTCCGGCGTCCGTCGCCACGACGAGCTGGGTGGACCACGGGCGCACGCGCGGCTGCTCGGGCGGGGCCACCGTGCGCACGCCCCGGCGGGCGAGGACGTCGGTGATCCAGGCCGTGGCCTCGGCGCGCCACCCCGGCGAGGTGACGGCGTCCGAGAACGCCGTCCCCACCGTCAGAACACCCACCCGCAGCCCGGCGCGACGGGCCAGCCGAACGCCGCGCTCGCGCGGGCGAGGGCGCCGGGCGCCCGCTCGGAGACGAGGCCCGCGCCCGCGAGCGACGCGAGGGACGTGCCGCCGAGGTAGGCGGCGCCGAGCTCGCGCACGTCGAGCTCGAGGTCGGGTGCGTCGTCCGTGCGCTCGCACGACGCCGGCCCGAACGCCGTCGAGCGCAGGCGCCACGACCCGGCGTTGTCGGGCAGCCGGGCGTCCGTGATCCCGAGCACGACGTCGACGTCGGCCTGGTAGCGGCGCCCCGCGAGCGCGCCCGGGACGTCGACGACGCGCACCCACACGTTGTCGGTGACGCGGGCGCCCGCGGCCCGCGGGTCGACGAGCAGGCTCATGACCGCGTCGTCGACGGGCAGCAGGAACGGGTCCGTGCTGCTCATGAGGTCGAGGTCGAGCAGCACGCCCCACAGGGCGCGCGCGGCCGCCGCGTCGAGGGCCACCACGTCGCCCAGGTGCACGGTGCCGCGCGGCCCGGTGACCTGCCAGTCCAGGCTGCGCCGGAAGGTCGCGTACCCGCGCGGCTCGCCGTCGCGCTCGACGACGACGATCCGCAGCGACTCGCGCCCGCTCGCGCGGAACGACTTCGGGTCCGCCCAGTAGCTCGCCCAGAGCTCCTCGGTCTCCCGCGTCGCCCAGCCCGGCCGGTTGATCCCCGTCGGGCCGTCGGGCAGCCCGGGGGCGCGGTGCAGGCGGGCCACGAGGTCGCCGTGGCGCGCGCGGTCGGCGTGCTCGATGCGCACCGTGTGGTCCGCGGCCCCGGCCACGTCGCGCAGGGCGGCGCCGCGGGGGACGGTGAGGCGCTGGTCGTCGGCTGCCTTGCCGTACCCGAACCGCCCGTAGATGGCGGTCTCCGCGGCGAACAGGGCGGACAGGGGCTCACCGCGCCGGCGGCACTCCTCGAGGTGCTGGTCGATCATCGCGGTGAGCAGCCCTCGGCGGCGGTGCTGCGGGTGCACGCCCACCCAGGTCAGGCCCGCCGTGGGCAGTGTGGCGCCCGGCACGGGGAAGCGGGAGAACGGGTACGACGCGTGGATCGCCGCCAGCCCGTCGCCCGGCGCGTCCTCGGGCTCGACGCCGACCGTCCGCTCCCACGTGAGGGGCAGCGGCAGGTCGTCGAACTCCGCGAGCGCGTGCGGGTCGGGGAACGCCCAGGTGTCCAGGTCGAGCAGCGCGGCGCGGTCGTCGGCGGTGAGCGGGCGGCTGCGGTAGCCGGCGGGCAGGGCGGTGCGGGAGCTGTCGAAGGTCACGTGCCGATCGTGGCGCGGTCGGCAGCCGTGGGCCAGCGGATTTCCGAGTCAGCCGTACCACCTCCGGACGGGACTCCGGACGACCCCCGCGATGGTCTGCCGCCGAGGTCGGCGGCGGGTCGTAGGGTCACGGTGTGCCCGACCGAGCCGAGCTGCCCGAGGAGCCCCTGGACGCGCCCGACGAGTACACCGTCGCGGTGCTCGCGCTGGTGCGCCGCATCCCGTCGGGCCGCGCGATGACGTACGGCCTGATCGCCGAGATCGTGGGCGAGCGGCTGGGTCGCGGCGGGCCGCGGCAGGTCGGGAACGTCATGGCCGGCTCGGGGGACCGCTACGCGCACCTCGTGCCCGAGGGTGCCGCGGTGGTCGGCCCCGTCCAGGACAACCACCCCGTGCCCTGGTGGCGCGTGGTGAACGCGTCCGGTGCCCCGCCCGCGCGTCACCTCACCGCGGCGCTCGACGCCCTGCGCGCCGAGGGCTGCCCCCTGACCCGCGACGGCCGGCGCGTGGACCTGCGCCGCGCCGTCTGGTTCCCCGACGACGACTGAGCCGCCGGCGCGGTCAGGCCTTCCTGGGCGCCACGCGGGCGGCGGCCGCGCCGGCGGTGGCGCGCACCCGGGCGCCCAGCGGCGTGCCGCCGGCGGCGTCCTTCCGGGCCGCCTGCGCCGCCGCGAGCACGGTGAGCATCGACGACGGGTCCCCCTGCAGCAGCATCGTGGTCAGCGCCGTCCCGTCCCAGCGGGCGAGGTCGCGCGCGACCTTGTCCGCGGGCCCGACCAGGGCGACCTCCTCGACCAGCTCGGTCGGCACCGCGCGCGCGGCGTCCTCCCGGCGGCCCGCCAGGAACAGCGCCTGCACCTCGTCCAGCTCCGCGGCGTAGCCGAGGCGGTCCAGCGACGCCTTGTGGAAGTTGGCCTCCTTCGACCCCATGCCGCCGGCGTACAGCGCGATGTGGGGACGGACGACGTCCGCCGCGGCCTCGACGTCGTCGCGCACGACGACGGGCACGGTCGCGAGCACCTCGAACTCCGACGCCGGCGTGCGCTCGTCGGCGCGCTGCGCGAACCCGGAGGCGAGCAGCTCGCGGTGCTCGGCGTCGGCCCGCGGGGCGTAGAAGCCGGCCATCCAGCCGTCGGCGATCTCGGCGGCGAGCGTGACGTTCTTCGGCCCTTGGGCCGCCAGCACGATCGGGATGTCCGCGCGGCGCGGGTGCACGGTCGGCTTGAGCGCCTTGCCGAGGCCGGTGGCCCCCGGGGCGTCGGCGGGCAGCGGGAGACGGAAGAACTCGCCGTCCGCGGTGACGGGGCGCTCGCGGGCGAAGACCTGGCGTACGACGTCGACGTACTCGCGGGTGCGCGCCAGCGGGCGGCGGTACGGCTGGCCGTACCAGCCCTCCACGACCTGCGGGCCGGACGCCCCGAGGCCGAGGACGAACCGCCCGCCCGAGAGGTGGTCGAGGGTGATCGCCTGCATGGCGGTGGCGGTCGGCGTGCGGGCGGCCATCTGCGCGATGCCGGTGCCGAGCCGCAGGCGGCGCGTGCGGGACCCCCACCAGGCGAGCGGCGTGAACGCGTCCGACCCGTACGCCTCCGCGGTCCAGACCGAGTCGAGGCCCAGGGCCTCGGCGGCGACGAGGGCGGGCACGATCCCCTTCGGGGGCTTGCGGGACCAGTAGCCGGTCTGGATGCCGATGCGCAGGGCGCTCATGGGTGCTCCTCGTCGAGGCGGGATGATCCGGTGTACCCGGGACTCTGCGTCTCGGGTAACGCGAGTCACACCCTAACCTCCTGCCGGGGTGCCGGGCGCACCGCCCGGCGTACCGTCGGGGGATGGCGACCTTCGACGACGTGGCGCGGCTGGCGGCGGGGCTGCCCGAGGTGTCCGAGGGCGAGCGCTACCGCGGCTGGCGCGCGTGGGCGGTGCGCCGGAACGTCTTCGCCTGGGAGCGGCCGTTCAGCAAGGCCGACGTCCGCCGCTTCGGTGACGCCCCCGTGCCCGACGGTCCGATCCTCGCCGTGTCCACCGAGGACCTGCAGGAGAAGGAGGCGGTGCTCGCGGCGCACCCGTCGACCTGCCTGACGATCCCGCACCTCGACGGCTACCCCGCGGTGCTCGTCCGGCTCGACGCCGTGGAGGACGGAGAGCTGCGCGAGCTCGTGGTCGACGCCTGGTTCGCCAAGGCGCCGCCGGCGCTCGCGGCGGGGCACCGCGACCTGCTCGGCTGAGCGCCCGGCGCGGGTCAGCCCCGGCGGGCGCGGTCGGCCATCGCGTTGAGCAGCGCGGCGGCGTCCGAGGCGTCGTCGACGGTGACCGCGAACGACCGCCCGCCCGTGCGCTCCACGAGCAGCGCCTCGCCCGCGCGCAGCACGACGCCCACTCGCCCGTCGCGGGCGGTGCGCCAGCCCCAGCCGCCGAACTCGCGGAACGGGCGCACTCGAGTCACCGAGGCACGCACCACCTCGTCCGCCGGGACGTGCGTGCCGGGCCAGCGGACCGCGGAGCGCACGGTGAGGCCGCCGGCGTCCACGCGGACGGTGAAGGCGAACATCGTGACGAACAGCGCGGCGAGCACGGCGGGCACGACGAGCATCGTCCACTCGGCCGTCAGGATCGCGGCGAGCGTGGTGAGGGCGACGGCGACCGCGCCGACGGCGAGCCCCGGCCCGCCCGTGGCCCGGCGCAGCCAGACGGCGCGCTCGCCGTCGCGGAGCGTGGCCCGAGGCGCGTCGTCGGGGACCGCCTCGACGGCGGGCATCGCGGGGTCACCGGGGACGAGCACGGCCGCGATCCCCGCCGGGACGAGCGGCAGGAGGATGCTGGCCAGCAGCGCGCCGCCGGCCAGCTCCACCTGGGAGGCGTCGGCGAGGCCCCGCTGCGGCGCGAGCGTCCCGACGACGATCGTCGCCATGAACGCGCCCGACCACACGCAGCCCGCGGCCGCGATGCGGCGCGTGGACGCGGCAGCGCCCTGCGTGATCCCGATGGCGGCGAAGAGCGCACAGAGCCCGACGGTGGTCGCGACGCCCACGAGTGCGATCGTCGTGGGGGTCATGAAGCCGTCGGGCTCGCCGCTGCCGCTCCAGTGCGAGGCGATCTGCGCCGGCAGCTCGTCGCGCCACGCCCAGACCACTGCCGCCGCGCCGACCGCGAACAGCAGTCCCACGAGCGACGACCACGCGATCGCGCGCCGCGCGCGGGGGCGCCACACCTCCGTGCCGGCGCGGGCTCGCGGGGTGTCGGGCCGGGGAGCGGTGGTCATCGGTGCATCGACTCCGTGACGAGGGTGGTGGTGGTCTGGACCGACAGTCCCGCCCGTCGGGCCGCGGCGGCCAGCTCGGCCACCGCCCGCTCGACGTCGGCGAGGTCGGGTGCGGCGGACGCGACGACGGCGCCGCGCCCGCGCCGGAGCTCGAGCGTGCCGTCGTCGCGCAGCACCTGGTACGCCCGCAGGACGGTGTGCATGTTGAGCTCGAGCGAGGCCGCGAGCTCCCGCGCGGACGGCAGGCGTTCTCCCGGGCGCAGGGTGCCGTGCGCGACGCCGAGGCGCACCTGTGCGACCAGCTGCGCGTACAGCGGTTCGTCGCTCGTCGGGTCGATGCGCCACATCACGACCGCGACCCTACTTGTTCTACGACTACTAGAACAATCGACGTCCGGCGGCCGGGACGACGACGGCCCGTGCCTCGCCCGCGGATCGGGGAGGGGCACGGGCCGTGGTGGCCGCGTCTCAGATCACGTACTCGAGCAGCTCCGAGGCGTCCTCGACGTGCTGGCCGTGGTCCGGCCGGTGGCCCGGGGCGCGGGCGTGCGCGGGGACCCCGACGGCCACCATGCCGGTGGGCACGTCGTGCACCACGACGGCGTTCGCGCCGATCTGCGCGTCGTCGCCGATCCACAGCGGGCCCAGGATCTTGGCGCCGGCGCCCACCATGACCCGGTCGCCCAGCGTCGGGTGCCGCTTGCCCCGGGTCATCGAGCGGCCGCCCAGGGTGGAGCCGTGGAACAGGACGCAGTCGTCGCCGACGACCGCCGTCTGCCCGATCACCACACCCATGCCGTGGTCGATGAAGAGCCGCCGCCCGATCCGCGCCCCCGGGTGGATCTCGATCCCGGTGACCCACCGGGCGGCCTGCGACAGCAGGCGCGCCGGCAGGCGCAGGCCGGGCCGGTGCCACATGCGGTGGGACACCCGATGCGCCCAGACGGCGTGCACGCCCGGGTAGCCCAGCGCGACCTCGAACCGGGAGCGCGCCGCCGGGTCGTGCGCGTGCGCGGCCTCGAGGTCCTCGGCGAGGATCTCGACCAGGTGGCGCAGGCCCGGACGGTGCCCGGCCGGCATCGGGTGGTCGACGTCGCCGTCGAGGCCCTCGTGGCCGGCCCCGGCGGCGGGAGCGGTGCGGCGGCTCGTCACGTCAGTCCAGCAGGTCCGAGTACAGGATCGTGGACAGGTACCGCTCGCCGAAGTCGGGGATGACGACGACGATCAGCTTCCCGGCGTTCTCGGGCCGCTTCGCGACCTCGAGCGCCCCGGCGATCGCGGCGCCCGAGGAGATGCCGACCAGGAGGCCCTCCTCCTTGGCCGCGCGGCGGGCGAGCTCGACCGACGTCTCGGCGTCGACGTCGAGCACCTCGTCGTAGACGGAGGTGTCGAGGATCTCCGGCACGAAGTTGGCGCCCAGGCCCTGGATCTTGTGCGGGCCGGGGTTGCCGCCGGTGAGGATGGGCGACTCGGCCGGCTCGACGGCGACGATCCGCACCTCGGGCTTGCGCTCCTTGAGCACCTGACCGACGCCGGTGATGGTGCCACCCGTGCCGATGCCCGAGACGACCACGTCGACCTCGCCGTCGGTGTCGGCCCAGATCTCCTCCGCGGTGGTCTCCCGGTGCACCTTCGGGTTGGCCTCGTTGGCGAACTGGCGGGCGAGGATCGCGCCCGGTCGCTCGGCGGCGATCTTCTCCGCCGCGGCGACCGCGCCCTTCATGCCCTCCGCACCGGGCGTGAGCACGAGCTCGGCGCCGTACGCGCGCAGCAGGGCGCGGCGCTCCTTCGACATCGTCTCGGGCATCGCGAGGACGACCTTGTAGCCGCGCGCCGCGCCGACCCAGGCCAGCGCGATGCCGGTGTTGCCGGAGGTGCCCTCGACGATGGTGCCGCCCGGCTGCAGGTCGCCGGAGGCCTCCGCGGCGTCGATGATCGAGACGCCGATGCGGTCCTTCACGGAGTTGGCGGGGTTGTAGAACTCGAGCTTCGCGACGACCGTCGCGTCGAGGCCGGCGGCGAGACGGTTCAGCCGGACGAGCGGGGTGCGGCCGATGAGCTTCGTCGCGTCGTCGTAGATGCGTGCCATGGGTGTTCCTTCTCGAGGAGTGCGTGCGGGCGAGGTGGTGCGGGTGTGCCGTCGTGTGCGGGCGTGCCCCCGAGAACGGGTTGCCGAGGGGCGCGGCGCACGGGCGCCGGCGAGGTCGGTGCGAGCGCCGCACGGTCGCCGGGGATCCGCCGGGGGCGGGTCGGGCGTGACGTGGACGCTCTATCGACAGCATCGCGGCGTCGTCGCCGCGGCGCACGCCGGGGTGCGGAGCGTCGACGCCAGCACCGTCCTGCGGTGGGACGAGAGGGCGGGCGAGGGGACGTCGTGGCGGACGATCGTCATGCCCGGCCCTCCTCGTGATGCGTCCTGGTGCCTGCTGTCGGATGCCTGCTGGCGCGAGTCGTCGTGCCTGCCGCAGGCTGCGGCGCCGAGCCTAGCCACGAGTCGACCGATCGACAAGGAGCATCTCATCCATCGGCGTCGTCGATCGATCGTGACGCGCCTGTGCCGGGGCGATGGCGCCCGGTGCGGAAGGGGAGAGGGGGAATGAAGGAAGGAAGGGAGCGGGCGACGGGAATCGAACCCGCGTAGCCAGTTTGGAAGACTGGGGCTCTACCATTGAGCTACGCCCGCACGGCCACCCCGCGACACCGTCGCCCGGGTGGGAACGCGGGCCAACCCTAGCAAAGCCGTGGGGGCGTACGAGCCGTCCCGCGCATCGTCCGTGCACGTCGTGGGCTCGGCCCCGGACGGCGGCACTACACTGACCGAGGCCCCGCCCGACGGCGGGCCACGGGGTGTGGCGCAGCTTGGTAGCGCATCTGCTTTGGGAGCAGAGGGTCGCTGGTTCGAATCCAGTCACCCCGACAGAGGCACGGCGCGGACGCGCGGTCCGTCGCGGCTCGCCCGTGGATGGGTCCGCGCGCGGCGCGCCGATCTGGAAGGATCGGCCACCGATCGCCGACGGACGGCGACCGACGTGCGAGGAGAACCTGATGAGCACCCCGGACCCCTACACGCCAGGCACGCCCGAGCCCGGGGCGACGCCCTCCGGTGGCACCCCGCCCCAGCAGCCGGCCGCGGGGCAGCCGGCGCCGGGTCAGCCCTACCCCGCCCAGACCGGCGACGGGCCGGCCTACCCGTCGGCTCCGCAGGGGCCCGGCCCCTATCCCGCGGCCCCGGCGGGCCAGTACGCGCCGGCCTACGGCCAGCCGCAGCCCGAGAACCCCGGCAAGACGCTCGGCATCGTCGGCCTGGTACTCGGCTTCTTCGGGCCCCTCGCGCTCGTCGGCCTGATCCTGTCCATCGTCGGCCTGGTGAAGTCGCGCAAGGTCGGCCAGTCGAACGGCGTCGCCGTCGCGGGCATCATCGTGAGCGGCCTGGTGCTCGTCGGGACGATCATCGTCGGCGTGATCATCGGGGTGGGGGTCGGTTTCGTCCTCGAGCAGTGCGCCGAGCTGGGGCCGGGGACGCACGTCGTGGGCAACACGACCTTCACCTGCCCCTCCTGACCGCCGCACGCACACCCCGCGGGCCCCGTGCCGTCGCCGGTCGGGGCTCGCGGGGTGTGACGCGGGCGTCTCTGGGCGGCCCTCGCCGTGGCGTAGGATGGACGGGTTGCCCGTACGCCCGTCGTACGGTCCCCGCACCCCGCGCCGCAGCAACCAGGCCGGCTCTCGCCGGTGAGACGCGCGCGCAGCACCCGAACCGTTGGAGACCATCGAAGTGAAGAGCGCCGTCGAGACCCTGGAGCCCACCAAGGTCAAGCTGACCGTCGAGGTGGAGTACGACGAGCTCAAGCCGAGCATCGACCACGCGTACAAGCACATCGCCGAGCAGGTGAACATCCCCGGGTTCCGCAAGGGCAAGGTTCCCCCGCGCATCATCGACCAGCGTGTCGGCTGGGGTGCGGTCGTCGAGCACGCGGTGAACGACGCTCTGTCGAACTTCTACCGCGACGCCGTCACGGCCGAGTCGCTGCGCCCGCTGGGCCAGCCCGAGGTCGAGGTGACCGAGATCCCCGCCAAGGCCGGCGAGGGCCAGCTCGCGTTCACCGCCGAGGTCGAGGTCCGCCCCGAGATCACCCTCCCCGAGCTGTCCGGCATCGATATCACGGTGGACTCCACCGAGGTGACCGACGAGGACGTCACCGAGCGCCTCGACGCGCTGCGCGAGCGCTTCGGCACCCTCGTGGGCGTCGACCGTCCCGCCGCCGAGGGCGACTACGTCGTCATCGACCTCAAGGCCGTCATCGGCGACGAGGAGATCGACTCGGTCTCCGGCGTCTCCTACCAGATCGGCGCGGGCAACATGCTCGAGGGCCTGGACGAGGCGCTCACGGGCCTGTCGACGGACGAGACCACGACCTTCGCCACCAAGCTCGCCGGCGGCGAGCACGAGGGCGAGGAGGCGCAGGTCACCGTCACGGCCACCGCCGTCAAGGAGCGCGACCTGCCGACGCCGGACGACGACTTCGCCCAGCTCGCCTCGGAGTTCGACACCCTCGAGGAGCTGACCGCGGACCTGCGCGAGCAGGTCGCCTCGATCAAGACGTCGAACCAGGCCGTCGCCGCCCGCGACCTGCTGCTGGAGAAGCTGCTCGAGGCCGTCGAGGTCCCGGTCCCGTCGGGTGCCGTCGAGGCCGAGGTGCACCGCCACCTGGAGTCGGAGAACCGCCTCGAGGACGACGAGCACCGCGCCGAGGTCACCGAGGACGCCACCAAGGCCCTCAAGAACCAGATCCTGCTCGACACGCTGGCCGAGAAGCTCGAGGTCCAGGTCGGCCAGGGCGAGCTCGTGGAGTACCTGGTCCAGGCGTCGCAGCAGTACGGCATGGACCCGAACCAGTTCATCTCGACCCTCGACCAGGGCGGTCAGATCCCCGCCATGGTCGGCGAGGTCGCGCGCTCCAAGGCGCTCGCCGTCGCGCTGCGCGACATCGAGGTCAAGGACACCGACGGCAACGTCGTCGACCTGACCGAGTTCATCGGCACCGAGGAGGAGGACGCCGCGGCCGCCGAGGTCGAGGAGTCCACCGAGGTCGCCGAGACCGTCGCGTCGGACGAGGCGGCGGAGGAGACCCCGGAGGAGAAGGCGAAGGCCTGATCCAGGGGGCTCCCGGCCCACCTCCGAGCTCCCGTCGGCCCGCATCGTCATCACGGACGGTGCGGGCCGTCGTCGTCCCCGGGGCGGTGCCGGTGCTCGCCACGCAGCACCGCGGCGACGCCCAGGCCGGCCAGGCCCAGCCCGAGGCCGCCGACGGGGGTGAGCGCCTCGCCGAACAGTGCGGCGCCCGCCAGGGTCGTGGTCGGCACGACGAGGAACAGCAGGGCGTTGAGCGTCGTGACGTCGACGCGCCGCAGCAGCCGCCAGTACAGGCCGTAGGCGGCGAGCGACGGCACCAGCGCCAGGAAGAGCGTCGACCCCCAGAAGGCGAGGTCGGCCGGGGGCGCGACGGTGCCGGTGGCGAGCGCGAGCACGGTGAGGGCGACCACCGCCACGGCCGAGTGGAGGGCCAGCAGGGGGCCCGCCGCGAGAGTCGCGGGCCGGCGGCGCTCGAGGAAGGTCGCGGCGACCAGCGACGCGACGGCCGCCGCCGGCAGCGCGTAGGCCCACGCGGGGGCGGTGGTCGACCGCAGGTCGCCGGCGACGATCGCAGCGACGCCGGCGAAGGCCGTCGCGAGCCCGGCCCACTGGAGCCCCCGGACGCGCTGGCCGAGCAGCGGGCCGACCAGGGTCGCGACCACCACCGGCTGCACCGCGTCGACCAGCGACGTCGTGCCCGTGGACACGCCCAGGCCGATCGCGCCGTAGACGGGCAGCACGTAGCCGACCTGCGAGAGCAGGCCGACCACGACGTGGTGCGCCGCAGCCCGCCGCCCGCCAGGTGGGGGAGAGAGCCGTGCCGCGCCCGCGGGGGCGCGGGCGCGGCGACTGCGACGCAGGAGCCGGGCGGCCCCCAGGCCGGCCGCCAGCACCGCCGTCACGACGACGTACCGCCACAGCAGCAGGGTGGGCACCGCTGCCTGGTCCGCGCCGAGCCGCGCGCCGAGGAAGCCCGAGCTCCACGACAGCACGAAGGCGGCAGAGGCGAGGACCGTCGTGACGCCCGCAGGTAGACAGATCTGTTTACTCATGGCCGTCAATATACAGATCTGTATAGTTGGTCGCATGAGCGAGCACACCGCCCCGCAGGCGCCCCTGACCCCGGCGGCGCGCAGGATCCTCGAGACCGCGTCGCGCCTGTTCTACGCGCGCGGGCTGCACGCCGTCGGCGTCGACACCATCGCCGCGGAGGCGGGCGTCACGAAGAAGACGCTCTACGACCGCTTCGGCTCGAAGGAGGCGCTCGAGGTGGCGTACCTCCGCGCCCGCGACGCCCGCTGGGAGGAGCTCCTGGGCCGGACCCTCGAGCAGCACCCCGTGGCCGGCGTCGACCGCGTCCTTGCGTTCTTCGACGCCGTCGAGGAGTGGTCCGCGTCCGCGGGCGGGCGTGGGTGCGCCGCGATCAACGCCCGCGCCGAGGTGGACGACCCGGGACACCCGGTGGCCGTCGAGGTCGCCAGGCAGAAGTCGTGGGTCCGGGGCCTCCTCGAGTCCGAGTGCCGGGGCGCCGGGCTCGCCCGCCCCGGCGAGCTCGCGGACGCGCTCGTGCTGCTCTACGACGGGGCGCTGGCGGGGTCGGGGACCGGGGTGCCCGGGGACCCGTTCCCGACCGCGCGGCGGGCCGCCCGGGCGCTGTGCGAGGCGCACCGGGCGTGAGGCGCGACCGCCCGCGGCGTCGCCGTGTGCGCCCGCAGCGAAAAGCCCCTCCACCGGGACGTTTCGCGTGGCTGCCGCACGTTAGGGTCGATCGACGGCGATGACGAAGGAGACCGACGTGAACGACTTGCTGCAGATGGACGGTGCGACGCCGGTGGCGCGCTCCGACGGCCAGGGCCTCGGGCTCAACGACTCCATCTACAACCGGCTCCTCAAGGAGCGCATCATCTGGCTGGGCTCGGAGGTGCGCGACGAGAACGCGAACGCCATCTGCGCGCAGATGATGCTGCTGGCCGCGGAGGACCCGGACAAGGACATCTGGCTGTACATCAACAGCCCGGGCGGCTCCATCACGGCCGGCATGGCGATCTACGACACCATGCAGTACATCAAGCCCGACGTCGCGACCATCGCGATGGGCATGGCCGCGTCGATGGGGCAGTTCCTGCTCTCCTCCGGCGCGAAGGGCAAGCGCTACATCACCCCGCACGCCCGCGTGCTGATGCACCAGCCGTCCGGCGGCGTCGGCGGCACCGCGACCGACGTGCGGATCGGCGCGCAGCTGATCATGCACATGAAGAAGGTGCTCTCCGAGCTGACGGCCGAGCAGACCGGGCAGTCGCTGGAGACGATCCTCAAGGACAACGACCGCGACAAGTGGTTCACCGCGGACGAGGCACTCGAGTACGGCTTCGTCGACCACGTGGTCACCAACGCCGCCTCGGTCTCGGGCGGTGGCGGCGCGTCGGGCTCCTGACGCCGAGCCCGTCCCGCCCCCGGAACCCACCGACTTCCCACCCGAGGAGAACACCGTGAGCCACTCAGACGAGTACCAGTTCGCCATGCGGGCCCAGAACCTGGCGGGCGCCGCGGCGCGTCCCGGCGGCGTCGCGCTCCCGCACGGCGCTCCCACGTCGCGCTACGTGCTGCCCCAGTTCGAGGAGCGCACCGCGTACGGCTTCAAGCGCCAGGACCCGTACACCAAGCTGTTCGAGGACCGCATCATCTTCATGGGCGTCCAGGTCGACGACGCGTCGGCCGACGACATCATGGCGCAGCTGCTGGTCCTGGAGAGCCAGGACCCCGACCGCGACATCATGATCTACATCAACTCGCCCGGGGGGTCGTTCACGGCCATGACGGCGCTGTACGACACGATGCAGTTCATCAAGCCGCAGATCCAGACGGTGTGCCTCGGCCAGGCGGCGTCCGCCGCGGCCGTGCTGCTCGCCGCCGGCCAGCCCGGCAAGCGGCTCGCCCTGCCGAACGCCCGCGTGCTGATCCACCAGCCCGCGATGGAGGGCGGCGGCTACGCCCAGGCGTCCGACATCGAGATCCACGCCAACGAGCTCATCCGGATGCGCGAGTGGCTGGAGACGACGCTGGCGGCGCACACGGGCAAGACCGAGGAGCAGGTGCGCGAGGACATCGAGCGCGACAAGATCCTCACCGCCGCGCAGGCGAAGGACTACGGCCTGGTCGACCAGGTGCTCGAGAGCCGCAAGCCCGCCGCTCTCGCGCCGCGCTGACCTGCACGTTCACGGGGCCCGCGACCTTCCGAGGAGGACCTCGCGGGCCCCGCGACACGACGCACCGGGCAACTCGGCTGACAACGACGCCCCCGTGGTGTGGAATGGACGCAGGACCAGCACTCAGGACGTGCACTCACGAGATGGAGGCTCCCGGTGGCTCGGATCGGTGACGGCGCAGACCTGCTGAAGTGCTCGTTCTGCGGGAAGTCGCAGAAGCAGGTCAAGAAGCTGATCGCCGGCCCCGGCGTGTACATCTGCGACGAGTGCATCGACCTGTGCAACGAGATCATCGAGGAGGAGCTCGGCGAGGCGGCGGAGCTGGGGCTCACCGAGCTGCCGAAGCCGCGCGAGATCTTCGACTTCCTCGAGCAGTACGTCATCGGGCAGGAGCCGGCCAAGCGGGCCCTCGCGGTGGCGGTCTACAACCACTACAAGCGGGTCCAGGCGGGCGAGGCCCAGCGCGACGGCGACGACGCCGTCGAGATCGCGAAGTCCAACATCCTGCTCATCGGGCCCACCGGTACCGGCAAGACCTACCTGGCGCAGACGCTGGCGAAGATGCTCAACGTGCCGTTCGCCATCGCGGACGCGACGGCCCTCACGGAGGCCGGGTACGTGGGCGAGGACGTCGAGAACATCCTCCTCAAGCTCATCCAGGCCGCGGACTACGACGTCAAGAAGGCCGAGACGGGCATCATCTACATCGACGAGGTCGACAAGGTGGCCCGCAAGGCGGAGAACCCGTCGATCACGCGCGACGTCTCCGGCGAGGGCGTGCAGCAGGCGCTCCTGAAGATCATCGAGGGCACGACGGCGTCGGTGCCCCCGCAGGGTGGGCGCAAGCACCCGCACCAGGAGTTCATCCAGATCGACACCACGAACGTGCTGTTCATCGTGGCGGGGGCGTTCGCCGGCCTCGACGACATCGTGGCCTCCCGCGCCCGCAAGCGCGGCATCGGGTTCAGCGCCCCCATGGAGACGGTCGTGGACGACGACCTGTTCGCCGAGGTGCGGCCCGAGGACCTGCAGAAGTACGGCCTCATCCCGGAGTTCATCGGGCGGCTGCCCGTCATCGCGTCCGTGTCCCCGCTGGACCGCGACGCGCTCGTGCGCATCCTCACCGAGCCGCGCAACGCCCTCGTCAAGCAGTTCCAGCGCATGTTCGAGATCGACGGCGTGGAGCTCGAGTTCGAGCAGGACGCCGTCGAGGCGATCGCCGAGCAGGCGCTGCTGCGGGGCACCGGCGCGCGGGGTCTGCGCGCCATCATGGAGGAGGTCCTCCAGCAGGTGATGTTCGACGTGCCCAGCCGGGACGACGTCGAGCGGGTGGTCGTGAGCCGCGAGGTCGTGATGGAGAACGTCAACCCCACGCTCGTGCCGCGCACCTCGCCCGTGCGCCGCCGCGCTCCCCGCGAGAAGAGCGCCTGACCGCTAGCGGGCGTAGAGCGCGTCGACCTCGTCCGCGAAGTCGCGCAGCACGAGCTCGCGCTTCACCTTGAGCGACGGCGTGAGGTACTCGTTCGCCTCGGTGAAGTCGCCCTCGAGCACCCGGAACCGGCGGATCGACTCCGCCCGGGACACGGCGGTGTTGGCCTCCTCGACGGCGGCGTCCAGCGCGGCCAGCACCCGCGGGTCGGTCCGCGCCGCTCCCGCCGACATGGGCGGGATGCCCTGCGAGGCCAACCAGCCGGGCAGCATCTCGGCGTCCAGCGTCACGAGGGCGCCGATGAACGGGCGCTTGTCGCCCACGACCACGACCTGCGACACCAGCGGGTGGGCGCGCACCCGGTCCTCCAGGGGCGCCGGGGCCACGTTCTTGCCGCCCGCGGTGACGATGATCTCCTTGGTCCGGCCCGTGATGCGCAGGTGGCCGCGGTCCAGGGCGCCCAGGTCGCCGGTGCGGAACCAGCCGTCCGTGACGGCCTCGGCGGTGAGGTCGGGGCGGCCCCGGTAGCCACGGAAGAGGTGCGGGCCGGCCACGAAGACCGCGCCGTCGTCGTCGACCCGCACCGACGTGCCGGGGAACGGCGGGCCGACCGTGCCGATGCGCAGGTCGGAGGGCAGGTTCACGGCCGTCGGGGCGGTCGTCTCGGTGAGCCCGTACCCCTCGAGCACGGTGAGCCCCGCCCCACGGAAGAAGTGGCCGAGGCGGTCGCCGAGCGGCGCCCCGCCCGAGATCGCGTACCGCAGGTCCCCGCCCATCGCGGCGCGCAGCTGGGCGAGCACCAGCCGGTCGGCCAGCGCGTGCCGCGCCCGCAGCGTCGCCGGGACACGACCGGCGTCGAGCGCGCGCGAGTACTGACCGGACACGCGGGCGGCCCAGCCGAAGACGCGGCGCTTGGCGCGCGACCCGGCGCGCTGCTCGGCCGAGTTGTAGACCTTCTCGAACACGCGCGGGACGGCGAGCAGGAACGTGGGCCGGAACGTCCTGAGGTCGTCCGTGAGCGTCCTGACGTCGGGCAGGTGGCCGAGCACCGCGCTGCTCGCGATCACCGCGACCTGGATCAGCCGCGCGAACACGTGCGCCAGCGGCAGGAAGAGCACGGTGCGCGCGCCGTCCGCCTCCAGGAGCTCCGGCAGGGCGAGGCGGGCGTTCATCGCGAGGTGCGCGAAGTTGCCGTGCGTGAGCTCCGCGCCCTTGGGGCGACCCGTGGAGCCGGAGGTGTAGACGATCGTCGCGAGGTCGTCGCGGCGGACCGCGTCGCGGCGGGCCACGACGTCCCTGGCGGGGACCGACGCCGCGGCCTCGCGCAGCTCGTCGACGGCACCGGCCGCGATGACGAGCACCTCCTCGAGGTCGGGCAGCTCGTCGTCCACCTGGCGCACGGCGTCCGCGTGCGCGGGCGTCTCCACCACGACGAGGCGGGCCCCGGAGTCCTCGAGGATCCAGCGCACCTGGTCGGGGGAGGAGGTCTCGTAGACGGGCACGACGACGGCGCCGACCGCCCAGGCGGCGAAGTCGAGGAGCGTCCACTCGTAGCGCGTCCGCGACATGATCGCGACCCGGTCGCCGGGCGCGATGCCACGCGCCACGAGCCCGCGCGCCACCGTCAGGACGTCGGCCTGGAACTCGCCGGCCGACACCGGCACCCAGGAGCCGTCCGACGCGGCACGCCGCTCGAGGAGGGTGCGGTCCCCGGCCCGGGCGACCCGGTCGGCCAGCAGCGTGCTGATGCTCGTGCCCTCGGGCACGTCCACGAGGCTCGGGGTCGTCGCGACCGTCATCTGCTCTCTCTCCGTGCGTGGGTGCGGGTGCGGCGTCGTGCCGGCTCCGGCGGGCCGAGGTCGCCCGACCGGTTCGGGTCGGCGTTCGGGCCGACGTGGGACCTTACACGCTCGGCACGCCTCGTAGGATCGAGGCATGCCCGACACCCCTCACGACGTCCCCCAGGACCGCGCCCCGCTCCCCGCGACGGACGGGATGCCGCAGGAGATCCTGGACCTGCGCGCCAGCATCGACAACATCGACGCCGCGCTCGTGCACCTGCTGGCCGAGCGCTTCAAGATGACGCGGCGCGTGGGCGAGCTCAAGGCCGTGGGCGGGTTGCCGCCCGCCGACCCGTCCCGCGACCGCCAGCAGGTCGACCGCCTCAAGGGCCTCGCCGAGGGCGCCGGGCTGGACCCCGAGTTCACCGAGCAGTTCCGCAACTTCATCGTCTCCGAGGTGATCCGGCACCACGAGCGCATCGCCGCCGAGCACGCCGCCGGGCGCCTCAAGGGCGAGCTGCCGCCCCTGGACACTTACGCTTGAAGAGGTGAGATCTGACCCCGTCCGCCCGGGTGGGCCGGGGTCCCGGCGCTTCCCCGTGACGGGGTGGCGTCCGCCGCGTTTCCGTCGCAGGCTGGGTGCTTAAGCCGACGACGGACACCTGGGGGACCACGGATGAAGATCGACTGGCTCAAGCCCCTCGTCGGACGCCCCGGACCGTTCGCGACCGTCTACCTGGACGCGACGCCCTCGGCCGAGGCGGGCGACAGGGACGTCGCGAACCGGTGGCGGGCGGTGCGGCGTTCCTTGGAACGGCAGGGCGCGCCCGCGGGCGTGCTGAACGCGCTCGAGGCCGCCGTCCTGCGACCCACACGCGCGGCGGGCGCCCACGGCCGGGTGCTCATCGCCTCCGACGGCGGCGTCGCGGTGGACCGCGTGCTGCGCAACCCGCCGGCCGTCGCGACCGGCGCGTGGCTGCCCGTGCCGGTGCTGCTGCAGGCCGCCCAGGCGGCGGACGAGACGGTCGACGCCCTGTGCGTCGCCGTCGACCGGGCCGGCGCGGACTTCTGGCCGTGCGACGCGGGCGGCCGGCCCGGCGGGGCCCGCGAGACGTTCGAGGGCCCGAACGACGAGGTCAGCAAGACCTCCAGCACCGGCACCAAGCGCGCGATCATCGAGTCGCGCGCCGAGGACTCCTGGAAGCGCAACGCGGCGGCCGTGGCGGCCGAGATCGACCGGCGCGTGGCCGACGGGAACCCGGAGGTGGTGCTGCTCACCGGCGACGTGCGCGCGGTGAACCTGGTGCGCGCGGAGCTCGGGCAGGACGCCGCCCGGCGGACCGTGGAGGTCGCGGGCGGCGGGCGCGGTCCCGGCGTCCGCGCGGACACGTTCGAGGCCGGCGTCGAGGACGCCCTCGACTCCTACCGGGAACGCCGGCGGGAGGTGGTGCTGGCCGAGTACCGCCAGGACCAGGGGCGCGAGGAGGGCGCCGTGTCGTCGATCGACGACGTCGTCGCCGTCCTGGCCCGCGGCCAGGTCAAGGCCCTCGTGCTGGCCGAGCAGATCGCGATCGACTCGGCCTCGGCCCTGGCGGCGACCGCCGGGGGCGCCGGGGGAGCGGGCGGCGTCGACGGGCTGCTCGGGGGCCGCACGCTGTGGATCGGGCCGGACCCGATGCACATCGCGACCTCTCGCGCGGACCTGACGGACCTCGGCGTCACGGACGGCCTCGAGGAGCTGCCGGCGACGTCCGCGCTGCTGCGCGCCGCGATCGCGCAGGACGCCGGCCTGACCTTCGCGCCCGAGGGCTCCGTGGAGCTCATGGACGGCGTGGGCGCCACCCTGCGGTGGCACGACGACGGGACACCCAAGGAGGTCGCCGCCACGATGAGCGGCGACGGCGACCGGTTCACCACGCCGAGATAGAGAACCCGGACCCGCGAGATAGAGAGGCCGGGACGGCACCGCAACCCGTTGCGGTGC